>JACQYJ010000141.1 GCA_016208525.1 Deltaproteobacteria bacterium
TTAACCTTATTGATAAGATTCTCAAAGGAGGCGTTACCTATAAAATTGAGAAGGCGACTAAAGGCGGGCCACTGGATGGAAAGAGCTTTGTCTTTACAGGGACGCTGAAGAGGTTCAGCAGGGATGAGGCAGAAGGGGTTGTGGAGTCCCTTGGCGGAAGGCCAACATCTTCGGTAAGCAAAAAGACCGACTACGTTGTGGCAGGGGAGGATGCAGGGTCAAAGCTTGACAAGGCAAAGGAGCTTGGGGTGAAGGAGATGACGGAAGAAGAGTTTGTAACTCTGGCAGGTCTTGAAGTTTAAAATAAAAAAAGGCCCCGGAAAAATCCGGGGCCTTAGAATTGAGTGTCTGTTTAATTTATATTAAACTCTGGTTACGTTTGCGGCCTGAATGCCCTTGTTACCCTTGGTAACCTCAAACTCCACTCTGTCACCCTCAGCCAAGGACTTAAAGCCATCTCCCTGGATAGCGGAAAAATGTACGAATACATCCTCTCCACCTTCCTGTGAGATAAAACCAAATCCCTTGCTGTCGTTGAACCACTTTACTGTACCTTGTGCCATTCTTTGTTTCTCCTACTGTGTTTTTGATTTATCTGTGTTAACCCAGATATGCAACGACTTTACCATCATTGAAACAAGATGTCAAACTATTTTTTCACTTCGCAGCTGGGATCACCTGAACAACCGCTTTAAGCCATCTTCAAACGGGGATTTCACAACACCCTTCTCGGTAATTATCGCAGTTATATATCTGTTCGGAGTAACATCGAAGGCGGGGTTCAGGACCTTTACCCCGTCCGGTGCTATCTGGCAGTCGAATATGTGTGTGACCTCCCTTATATTCCGCTCCTCTATCGGGATTTCATCGCCACCTTTCAAGGCCAGGTCAAGGGTTGAGATGGGCGCTGCGACATAGAACGGGATGTTGTGCTCCTTTGCAAGTATGGCAACTGAGTATGTGCCGATCTTGTTGGCCGCATCGCCGTTTGCCGCAATCCTGTCCGCCCCTACAATAACAAGGTCTATCATCCCCTTTTTCATGAAGTACCCTGCCATGTTGTCTGTTATAAGGGTCACAGGGATATTGTCCTTCATAAGTTCCCAGGCTGTCAGCCTTGCCCCCTGCAAAAAAGGCCTCGTCTCATCAGCAAATACCTGTATCTCCTTGCCCGCCTCATGGGCAGCCCTTATCATACCGAGCGCAGTCCCGTAACCTGCTGTTGCAAGACCGCCTGCGTTGCAATGTGTAAGTATCCTGGCGCCTTTCGGAATAAGTGGATTGCCGTTCTCCCCTATATTCCTGTTTATTTCAAGGTCCTCGTCATGGACCTTTAACGCCTCTATCTTTATCAGTTCTTTGAGTTTCTCGAGTCTGACGTCCTTGTGTTCAAGACAGAACCTCTTCATCCTGTCTACTGCCCAGAATAGGTTTACGGCAGTGGGCCTTGTGCCTGCCAGGAGGTCGCATATCTTTTCATACTCCCTGTAGAACTCCTCAAACCTATCTGCTTTAATGCCTTGAGCGCCGAGGGCGATCCCCATCGCAGCGGCGACCCCAATGGCCGGGGCCCCTCTGATTATCATCTCCTTTATGGCCTCTGCCACTTCCTGGTAAGTCCTGCACTTTACATATATCTCCCGCACGGGCAAAAGCCGCTGATCTATCATTACCACCTCTTCATCGGTCCATTCAATAGTTCTAAAAGACACTCATTACCTCCTGAATATAATGAGGTCAGAATACCAGATGGTAGACCTTCTAACAAGCAATTTCAGAAGCTCAGGAATCCCAGTGATTTATCGGCACCTTAGTTCCCAGGATCATTCGGAGAATAGGACTTCTAATTATTTCACATAGCCGTTTCACAGACTTACTCATTATAGCCTTTTATCGGCTGTATCCTTTCATATCATAGCTGTCAACATATTCATCAATATCCTTTTGTTTCTTTGCCCACTGGATGCGCTTCCTGACGTTATCAGGAGACAATGGAGACCCTGACCCGCTGCGAAAAAAAAGTGCCGAGAATTCGTTAACCATATCCGCTACGTGCTCATACATCCCTCTCAACTTCAGGTGCTTAAAATGCCTATAAATGAGGTACATGGCCATATCGCTCTGGGGCTCGCCCCTCCTTCCTCTCCGGCGCACCGTTCTATCAACATGTTTTTGCCACGGATAAGGTTGGTTGTATCTCCTCCTCTGAGAATCACCGCCCTCTTCATCCCATATCAGTGTTAAGACCTCAAAGACATGACATACATCTCCTCCCGCCTTATCCACATCTTTAAAGGTGTCTCTTATAGCTTTCTTACTAAAGAACTTTATAAATGCCGGCCTTTCAAACAGATCTAATCTTTCATAAATGAACCTGTATGGCGACGTTTTTATATTTTTCATGGTCGGAGTATAGCATACCGGTCTAAAAGAAGGGATGCCGATAATTCAGAATACAATCCAATGATTAACGGCACTTCACAAGGATGGTTGCGGTGTGTTAAAAAGCTTATATATAGTCGTTGACGAGCAAGCGGTAGACTGATAAATGGCTTTAAACCCTCTATTTTCGGCCATTAAAAGCACACTGACATACTGTAGTCAGCATCATATTATAGGCTGATGGGAACTGATTCAAATACTTTTTGCGGAGGGACAAGTGAAAATTCTTAGAGACATTTATATTCCCAAGGCCACAATAGCAATCATCATCTTTAACATTATTTGTTTTATTTATGAAATATCGCCATGCAAAGTCTTCAGGCACATAAGCGTTGACCATATCAATTCCAACATGACCTATCTATTGCTATTCGGCAGTTACGTAGAAAGCAAGGTAGGGTGGAAGAGATTTGCCGTTTGTTATCTGCTTTCCGGCCTGGGCGGTCATATTCTCTGGAATATAATGGATGGAAGGCCCTCCGCCGGCTCATCCAGTGCCGTCTGGGGAATAATTGGAATGTACCTTTACTTATACCGTTATCCAGATGTCAGCATAACGATAGCTGAGGACATTGTCTTGTATATTGCCGAGTTTATCATAGCCTTATCCGGGGCAGGCGGAAAATGGATTATGGCATCTGCGTTTTTATATGACCTTTATCGCGCTATTTATCATACAGATAATGCAGCCGCATGCTGGTCGCACGTTGGAGGTTTCCTCACAGGCGCAATATTTGGGAGCTTCATCAACAGCAAGATAGGGGCGGGTGCAGTAACAAATATGAAACTAAGAATGGGGACGCTTGCAGATAATAAAATGACCCTGCCCCTCTTTGCTAAAGAAGGGGATAATGTCCGCCTTTGACAAAGGTGGGTTCAGGGGAATTTTTTATGTAAATGGCCTTGAAACCCTGATGCGGTATTTGAGCGGCGGGAAGCGAAAGGTGGTTGGCGGAAATCAATGTCCATTCTTAGTCATTTTGTTTGACTAAAAAGAGTATCTACTTTATAATTACATTGAAGTAATTTTTATGAGGAGGCATGGATGAGGACAAACATAATATCTATCGGGAATTCAAAAGGGATAAGGATCCCAAAGGTGATTCTCAAGCAGTTCGATATCGAAGATCAGGTAGATCTTGAGATTGAAAAAAACAGGATTGTAATCAGGCCAGTTAAAGACAATCCGAGGGAAGGATGGGACAAGGCATTCCAGATGATGCATGAGAGGCACGAAGATGCGCCCCTGATCAGCGATATAGACATTGACATGGAAGGGTGGGAATGGAAATAGAACAGTACGAAGTATATCTCATAAATCTCGACCCCACCACAGGCCATGAGATCAGGAAAACAAGGCCCTGCGTAGTTATCTCTCCTGACGAGATGAATAGAAACATTCAGACGGTGATTATAGCCCCTATGACTACAAGGTCACACGACTATCCCACAAGGGTCAAGCTGACTTTTCAGGGAAAAGCAGGATGGATTGTCCTGGACCAGATAAGAACTGTTGATAAAAAGAGACTGGTCAAGAGGCTCGGCAGGATAAGCGATAATGTAATAGAGAAGGTAAAGACAGTAATAAAAGTGATGCTCGTTGAATAGCGAAACGTGTCTTGCGGAACGGAGGCTTGAATACCTGATGCGGTATTTGAGCGGTGGGAATGGATAAGGCAGGTGTTGCTATGAGGGGATTATGAAATTTGAAGACAGGATTAAAGATATTGACAGGTTACAGGAGAAGATTAAACGTCATAGACCCCTTAACAGCCGGGCATTGCAGCAGCTTAAAGAATATTACCGCATTGGATTGACCTACTCCAGTAATGCTATTGAGGGGAACAGCCTTACTGAGTCCGAGACAAAAGTTGTTATAGAAGACGGTGTCACCATTGGCGGGAAGCCGCTGAAAGACCATTTCGAGGCCATAGGTCACAGCGAGGCATTTGACCGGATTTATACGCTGGCAAAAAGAGCGGGTATAACTGAGGCTGATATTCTTGACCTTCACAGGCTCTTTTATTACAGGGTTGATTCCGAAAAGGCGGGTAAATACAGAACTGCCAATATCATTGTGTCTGGAACGAATTTTATTTTCCCTCCTCCATCGGAAATACCCGAACTGATGCGCTATTTTGCCGGGGAAATCCCTGATATCCGCCAGAAGAAACACCCTGTTGAGTTTGCGGCATATCTTCATATAAGGCTTGTGACGATCCATCCCTTTGTTGACGGCAACGGAAGGACTGCAAGGCTTCTAATGAACCTTGCCCTTATGCAGGAGGGTTATCCGATAACTATAATCCCCCCGGTTATCAGAGGGGATTATATCGCCGCCGTCAGGGAATCGAACAAAGGGAAGAACAGGCAGTTTATAAACCTTGTTTCCAGCATGGTTTATGAAGCTCAGAAGGAGTATGTAAGGCTGCTTGAAAGCCTGGAAAGAATATAGTGGGTTTGGTTTAAAAAATAGGGGAAGCGTCCCTCGGTTTTTTCGAAGAACATTAAGATAATTGAGGTTCAGCGGGAATTCTTACTTATTGCCGTTAAATAGGTTTGCAAAAACGCTGGTGGAACACTTCGGCACGATTGAGGCGGTGAACAGGGAGATTAGGAAAAATAAAGGAATAGAGTGATTGAACGTCCGGCTCGAAAGCTTCGCGGGACAATAAACAGAGTTTGCAAGAACCGAGTCATTGATTTAGATTACTAACATTGGAGGTAGCTATGGAGACAAGGACCGAATATGAAAAGATGATACTTAAGGATGTCAGGGAAATGCCCGGCGAGGTTCTTCCACAGGTTGTGAAGATCATCCATTCTTTAAAGGAGAGTGTGCTTTCCGTACAGGTGCGTCATAGAAAGGAGAAAACCACGGGGAGCGGTCTCTGCGGCATCTGGGAGGATGAGCGTTCTGCGGGTGAGATAATCAAAGATATTCGTTTGCACAGGACAGGTTTTGGCAGTGGAAAGGTGGCTTTATGAGATATCTGCTGGATACCGATACCTGCATATACTGGCTTAAGGGCAATGAACATATTGAGAGAAAGGCATTAAAAGCTGGCCTTGCCAGAATATTCATATCTTTCATCACCTTAAGTGAATTGTATTATGGGGCCTATAAATCACGAAAAGTGGAGCAAAACCTGGCAAACATAAGCGCCCTGTAGAACAAGCTGAATTTAATAGATTCGAATGCATCAAAATGCGAAGTTTTTGGGAATCTCAAGGCGATGCTTGAGAAGGATGGAAAGATTATTGATGATGCCGATCTCTTTATTGCTGCATGTGCACTCGATGACAACGTAACCCTTGTAACAAATAATGAAAAGCATTTCAAAAGAGTCGAGGGGCTGAAAATAGAGAACTGGCTCCTGGCATAAGTAATTATGCAAGTGCTCCACTGTGGTTAACAGTCCGGCGGGGCCGACTTTGCGGATGGCAAGGAACAGCGACAATCCTGTTCTCATGGCTTCCAAATCGAGACAAAGGTTTCCAAATATGCTGGTGGAGCGCTTCGGCACGATTGAGGCCGTGAATAAGGATATAAACCTAAAAAAAGCATTTGCCACTGACTTTCACGGACTAAGATCAAGTAATTAAAAGATTTTTCGACAAGCATTAGAATCACCTTTTGGGTGAACTGCTCATAATGTTTAAATGTATATTTGATAAGGTTTTGTCCGTATTTGTCCGTGGCCAACTGCCGTTTTTAGGATAAAGACTGTTTTTTGACGTGTGGCCGGGTCCCCTTGACTCAAGTGTGTTGCAATGGTTAAATTAAATCGTCTTCATCTGGGAACTTGGGTTTCAGGATGGGAACTAAATTGATAGGAGGGCTGAAATGGGTGTTGCTATTGAGTTACCGGAAAGGATAAAAGAGGAGATCCTAAGTATTACCAAGAAAGAGAACGTGGTTGACGGGATTAGGGACCTCCTGGGCCATGAACTCATAAGAAAGAAAAATAAGTACCTCTTTATGATCCTGCACTTTGAGAAGCAATACGGGATGAAGTTCGAGGATTTTGAGGAGAAAAGCAAGGACATGAAGATGGATTACGAGACAGAGAAAGACTATTTTGACTGGGACATGGCAGTTACCGCCCTTGAGGATATAAATAACGAGTTCAGAGGACTCAATTGAACGAGAATATTGAAGATGTCCTCCTCGTACTGGAAGAGATAACAAGGAAAAGCGGTTACCTCAAGCTGGCAATCCTTGATAATACGAAGTCCATCCTTAAAGCAAGGGTCTTTTTTAAGGAAGATATCTATGTGCAGATTTATGTCAACAACCGGAAGCCCAAGAACAGCTACACACTCATCATGAACGATAAGCGGATATTTGGTAAAGACTATGTATGGGGCACGTGGCATGCGCACCCCTTTGAACATCCTGAACTTCACAACACAACCGAAGAAGGGGGAAGACCTGTAACTGTACGTGATTTTATTGATCAGGCCGCATTCATCCTGTCTGAAAAACTGGATGTGATTTGATATGTGCTAAAGCACTGGTGTAGCGCTTCGGCACGATTGAGGCCGTGAATGAAGAAATAATAAACACAGCGAAAGGTAAGAGGTAAGCCATATGACAGAACAAGATAATGCATTGATGCTTGAGTTTAAGCAGAGGCTTTCGCAGGACACAAGGAGGCATCTGCGAAAGTTGATCGTTTTTGGTTCAAGAGCCACCGGACAGGCAACCGAGGACTCCGATCTTGATGTTGTTGCCCTGGTTGACGATAGGAGCCCTGAAATAGAGAGCCAGCTTGATGAAACAGCCTACAGGGTTATGTGGGAGCATGACTTCAGGCCGATCATCTCTCTCAAGGTATTTTCCGAGGCACAGTTCAACGCTGCTCTGAACCAGGGTTTCTCTTTTTACAAACATGTGGCAAGAGAGGGGATATCTGTATGACCGAAGAGGTAAGAAAACTGATAGAGAAGTCTGAACATGCTCTTGAAGTTGCGGAAGAACTTATGAAAAGCGGGTATCCGCCGGATGCTGCCAGCAAGATATATTACGCCATGTTCTATGCTGCACAGGCGCTTTTGAAATCTGAGGGAATCGATGTTGTAAAGCATTCCGCTGTTGAATCCGCCTTTGGATATTATTTTGCCAAACCCGGCAGAATAGATTCCAGATATCACAGAATGCTTATTGATGCGAGAAAGATTAGGGAAATTGCGGATTACGATATTGAGGAGGAGATAGTGGAACCTGTAGCATCTCTAAAGATCGAGGAAGGGAAGGTGTTTGTAGCTGCAATTAAGGAATTCCTCGGAATCAGCTAAAGTGAGGGTGGGAAGTTAATGGAGATTAGAGACTACTGGCCGCAACCGCTTCGCCTCGATTGAGGCGGTGAAGAGGGAGATACTGAAACGGGCGCAAGATTGAGTAACGTATAGAGGCTGTACGTGGAGGGGGACAATGGATTTGACGGAAAAGAAAGTCTACAACATAAGCAGCGTAATAGAGTTTTACGCATTGTGCGATTTCGGCGAGGAAAAGGACATCTATTGGGACACATATCTGGCCCTCTGCAAGGCGTATGGAATGCCGCCGGATTGGGAAAAGTTGCATGAGGACGGTGTGACCGAGAACAACAGTTCCATATACGAGGGTTACCGCCGGGCATTTCAGGAACCGTTAGCGCAATTCCATTATGAGGTCTGCTATGGCGAACGCAGGCCGCTCGGAGTCAAGATGTTTCAACTCCGCACCGAGATATTCGTGCTTTTAAAAGATAAACTGCTGGAGATGGACAAGCTGTTTTTTAAAGAAGTTTTTGGAAGAGATACGGAGAAGAGCTTTACAGAGGAGGAAATGGTAAATACGTTCGGGATGCCTACGACAGAGGCAAGGAGAGAATGGTTTGCCGAAAACTTTTAAATCACGAATATTTTCTAAAAAAAAAAAAAAAAGGATTTTGTGGCTCGATTGCAGGATTTAGGTTATAGATGTTAAAGGTTTTTCTTTACTATATCCGCCAAGGCCTCAATAAAAGCCTTGGAATCATTCAACGATGCTGCCCTCTTGAAGTTCATGCCAAGCCCCTCCGCCTTTTTCTTGAACACTATATCTATGTCGTAAAGGGTCTCTACGTGGTCGCAGACAAAACCAATGGGGACTATCAGGACATCCTTCTTCCCCTCTTTTGCCAATCCCTCCATTACTGACTCGACTTCAGGGCCAAGCCACTCTCCAGGCGCCTGTCCTTTGCTCTGGTAGGCAAGATAAGAGTTGATAGGCCCGATTATATTTAAAACCCCGGCCATGGTCTCTTTCATCTGCATCTCATAAGGGTCGCCTTCCACTGTCCTCTTTGGAAGGGAATGTGCGCTGAATATGACCTGAACATCCATTCTTCTTTCTTCAGGGAACTCCTTTAATGCATCTTTGACGGTATCAACCACTGCCTGAAGATACAAAAGGTTATTGTGCAAGGCCTCGGCCACTGTAACATCAATAATGCCCGAAACTTCCTCCAGGGCCTTATTCATAGCATCTATGTAACCACCTGTGCTGGCCTTTGAAGCCTGGGGCGCCATAGGCACAGCTATTATCCTTTTAATCCCCTCTTCCTTTATCTGTTTTACGGTATCTTTTATAAATGGATGCCAGTGGCGCATCCCGACATATACTTTAAATAGGGGACTGTCCCTATTTACGGACACGGCTTTATCGTGTCGTAGAATTGGGACTGTCCCCGACAAAGAGTTGAGACGCTCCTCTAATAACCTTGCCTGATTTCTCGTGATCTCTGGAAGAGGGGATTTGCCGCCTATCAGCTCGTACCTTCTTTTCACCCTTTCAACCAGCTCAGGGGTTATAGCACGACCGACAAGGATATTCCTAAGAAAAGGCTCCACATCATCGAGTTTTTCAGGACCGCCAAAGGCAAGAAGGAGGACGGCAATAGAATCGGAGGGATGAGGGATGAGGGATGAGGGATGAATCTCCATTGACCTATCCTTTCCTCGCTTTTACATTCTTGGAACAGGTTGTTAGTATCGCTGTAAGTTCCCATGTTTCAGAGAATAATCCTGATAGATTTTCTTTAGAAACAATCTTTGATTCCATAAGCAACTCAAGCCAATATCCGGTTTCTTCAAGCTCTTGCAAGGCACCTTCTATCTTGCTGATAAATTCTGCATGGACCTGGCGCGAACAGCTTCACGGTAATGAGCCCCTACTGAAGTTCCTGAACGCAAAACCTGTTTCCCTAATATCTGTGCCTCGGTTGTTTTCGGCAATGAGGAATACATTTTAATAATATCTAACGCATATCGCTTTGTGCGTTCTTTTAAATCCTGTCTTTCCTTCATCCCTCATCCTTCAGCCTTCATCCCTATCTTTTGCTATACTCATGGACTGCGTCAACCAGGGCCTTTGCATGCTCTACAGGCGTTGTGGGGAGTATGCCATGTCCCAGATTGAATATGTGTCCCGGCCTTCCGCCTGCCGACTCAAGTATCTCCTTCACCCTTTTCCTTATGACAGGTATCGGGCCGTGTAATATAACAGGGTCAATATTCCCCTGGACTGCCTTGTCGTAACCGACTGTCTTCCATGCCTCTCCGAGGTCTACCCTCCAGTCGAGACCAATGACGTCGCCACCGGCCTTTACTACCTGCGGGAGGAGTGTTGATGCATTGAAGGCAAAGTGGATCAGCGGGACGCTCCTGTCTATATTGTCTATGACCTTCTTTGAATGCGGGAGGACATACTCCTCATAATCCTTCGGGCACATGCATCCTACCCATGAGTCAAATAGCTGCACCGCCTGCGCGCCGGCCTTTATCTGTGCATTAAGGTAGCTTATCACTGTGTCAGCGATCTTGTTCATGAGGATATGCCACCCCTCCGGGTCCTCATACATAAGGGTCTTGGCGTGCACATAGTTCTTTGAGCCGCCTGCCTCTATGATATAGCTTGCAAGGGTGAACGGGGCGCCGGAAAATCCTATCAGGGGAACCTTCCCGTCAAGCTCTCTTTTTACAATCTTGATAGCCTCCATCACGTAAGGGGTCGCCTCTTCCGCTGGAGTGAACCTGACCTTGTCTATATCCTTTCTGGTACGGACAGGGGTGTGGATAACCGGCCCTTCATTCTTTGCAAATTCAAAGTCTATCCCCATTCCGTCAAGCGGCAGAAGTATGTCTGCAAAGAGGATGGCCGCATCAACCCCCAGTTTATTAACGGGCTGAAGGGTGATCTCTGCCGCAATCTCAGGTTTCTTGCACATCTCAAGGAAGGAGTGCTTGCTCCTTATCTCCATATACTCCTTCATATACCTTCCAGCCTGGCGCATGAGCCATACAGGGGTAAAATCCGTTTTCTCCCGCCTGCATGCCTTAAGAAACATCTCGTTATTCATAGCTTCTCCTTCTTTCTATGGATTCCAATAAAAGAAATATACGGTTAAAACTCGCCAATTATATGGCAACGACGACATAAATGTCCAGATATTTTATGTTACTCCAACCCTTCCGAAGCTATCTCCACAGCCCTGAACAACGCTGTAGCCTTGTTGACCGTTTCCTGATACTCCGCATCATGGTCCGAGTCGGCTACAACCCCGCCCCCTGCCTGCATATAAATATAGTTATCTTTTATAACCATTGTTCTTATTGTAATGCACATGTCCATGTTCCCTGAAAAGCCGAAGTATCCAAGACATCCGGCATAAGGGCCTCTTCTGGAGGGCTCCAGCTCTTCAATTATCTCCATCGCCCTGACCTTGGGAGCGCCGCTGACCGTCCCTGCCGGGAAAGTGGCCCTGAGGACATCAAAGCTGTCAAGCCCGGCCTTCAGCCTTCCCCTGACATTTGAAACTATGTGCATGACGTGGGAGTATCTCTCTACAGTCATCAGCTCAGTTACCTGAACACTTCCAACCTCGGAAACCCTCCCGATATCGTTCCTGCCGAGGTCAACCAGCATTATATGTTCCGCCCTCTCCTTTGGGTCGGCAAGGAGCTCCTCTTCCAGCGCCCTGTCTTCCTCCCCGCTCTTCCCGCGCCGTCTGGTCCCGGCTATTGGTCTCACATCCACATCGTCGCCCTCAACCCTGACAAGGATCTCAGGGGAAGTCCCTATAATGGTCAGATCATCGAGCTTAAGGTAATACATGTAGGGAGAGGGGTTTATGAGTTTCAACGCCCTGTAGATATTGAACGGAGCGGCGGTAAGCTCAGCCCTGAATCTCTGGGATGGCACCACCTGTATGATGTCTCCTGCCTTTATGTATTCCTTAGCCTTCCTGACCATCTCAAGATAGGCCTCTTTTGTCATGTCAGGAGTTATTTCAGCCCTGCCCCCGCCTTCACTGTCTATATCAGGAAGGGGGGCCTTGAGCTTTTTTATAATTGCATCTATCCTCGCTACCGCCTCTCTGTAAGCCGAGTCTGCGTCTCCGTCGATATGGGCATTGGAAACCACCTTTATCCGATGCTTCAGGTTGTCAAATATAAGGAGGGTATCTGTTATCATAAATACGGCGTCATCTATCTTCAGTGTGTCTGTAGCCCGGTTGCCTATATCCTCAAAGAACCTTACCATGTCGTAACTCAGGAACCCAACAGCTCCGCCGAAAAATATCGGAAGCTCAGGAAGCTTGACAGGCCTGTATCTGCTCATAAGCTCTTTAATTACTGATAGCGGATCGGGAGATTCAAACGTCTCGCTCACGGAATCCCTGGTTACAGTTACCCTGTTCCCCTTGCACTTAAATATTATGGATGGATTTGAACCGAGGAATGAGTACCTGCCCCATTTCTCACCCCCCTCTACGCTTTCGAGAAGAAAGGAATTTTTCCCGGTGTCTATTTTGAGAAAGGCCGTCACAGGGGTCTCCATGTCTGCCATTATCTCCTTGTAGACAGGGATAAGGTTCCCCTCTTTCGCCTTTTCTCTGAACTCTTCTATGTTTGGAAAATACATTTTTTAACCTAATTTTGACACAGATTCACACTGATTTTAATATGATTTTCACTGTGTAAATCATTATGTTATCTGTGTTTCTTAGAACACCTACTTTTGGTTATCTGTGTCCAATGCAGTTCTCTGCGCCCTTTGCGTCTCTGCGGTAAATTCAGTATTGCAGTTTATCCTATAATAATCACTTCTGTACCATCAGGCATCCCTGCCTTTTCAAATTCTTTTTTTACAGAGTCTACCGCTATTTCAGTTGAAAAGAGGGATGAGCCTGGAATGGTTATGGCAAATCTACGGAACTTCAACTTTGCAATGGATCCGACAAATGTTGACAGAAGCCCCTGAAACCTTGTACCGTCAAAGGCCTTGCTGTCGCCAAGACCGAACAGAAGCAACCTCGGAGACCTTATGCGGCCATCCGTAGACATAAGGAGAGATTCCCCCTCCCTGCCGCATAAGGTTTCATTAATGATCAACCTTGACAGCGCTCCATTCATCCGCCAGTCTGCCATGCCGGCGACCCCTCTCAGGGGTCTTTCATCTTCAAAAAATGTCAGGGCCACGACATCAGCTTCAATTTTATCAACTGGGACTGAACTGTTATGGACTATCATCAAATATTACCTTAAGAGTTGCCGCTGTTGCATCGTGGTAAATCGCTTACCACCTATAATCTGCAAAACACAGAGACCACAGAGATGCTTTTCTGAGATAAAACCGTTTAAAACCTTATTTTCTCTGTGTTCTAGTTTGCTTGTGGCTAACAAAATATATGTTTTAAAAAATCATTATTTGAGTGCACAGAGAAAAAGCTTAAAACAGGTTTTTTCTTTTGGCATCAAAGAGTTCCTCTGTGCTCTGTGGTTGATTGCAGAACTTAGGTCTCATCTTTGTGTCTTTGCGGCAAAGATGGTATCTTCTCTGCTATCTTGTCAAGAATGCCGTTTATAAATGCCCCGGAGTCCTCCGAGCCAAATTTCTTCCCCACATCTATGGCCTCATTTATGGTGACCGTAGTCGGGATATCTTTCCTGTACAGCATCTCATAAACGGCAATCCTCAGAACATTCCTGTCCACCACAGGCATCCTGCTCAACCTCCAGTTGGAGGAAGTCTCTTCTACAAACCTGTCAATCTCCTCATTATGTTCAAAGGCGCCCCTTACAAGCTCCTCGCAAAAATCCCTGGTATCCTCAGAAGGCAGTTCTTCCCGCGTCTTCCAGAAGGCCCTGATCGCCTCATCCACTCCGGTTTTGACCAGGTCAAGCTGGAACAGCATCTGGAGGGCAAGCTCACGCCCCTTTCTCCGACTACTCATGGCAAACCAGAAAACCTCTAACCACGGAGTACACCGAGAAAACATTGAGCAGCACAGAGAAAGAATGATTAATATTTAAGAAAAGTCTCTGTGTCTCTCTGATAAAACTCTGTGACCTCTGTGGTTCAAGCAGTTTTGCAAGTGTTTCGTTATTATAAATATTTTTCAATCAGAATCTCCGCAATCTGAACCGCATTCAATGCGGCCCCTTTTCTTATGTTGTCCGCCACAATCCACATGTTTATGCCGTTTTTAATAGATTCGTCCTCCCTTATTCTTCCCACAAAGGTCTCATCGCAACCTGCTGCATCAATGGGCATAGGATAAGCCTTCTTAGCCGGGTCATCCACGACCTTCACGCCAGGGGCCTTTTTCAGTATCTTTTTTACCTCATCAGCGGCGATCTTTTTGGCAGTCTCGATATTTACAGACTCGGAATGAGAGTAGAACACAGGTACCCTGACAGTAGTGGCGGTGACCTTTATTGAATCATCCTCCATGATCTTCTTTGTCTCGTTCACCATCTTCATCTCTTCCTTGGTGTAGGCATTATCAAGAAAGGAGTCTATCTGTGGAATGAGGTTAAATGCTATCGGATGCGCGAAAACAGACGGCTTCAGATCCCTTCCGCTAAGAAGGTCTGCGGTCTGATGGGCCAGCTCCTCCATCGCCTCCTTCCCTGCGCCAGATGCAGCCTGGTATGTTGAAACAACCACCCTTTTTATCTTCGCGACGTCATGTATAGGCTTGAGCGCCACAACCATCTGGATGGTGGAGCAGTTCGGATTGGCAATGATCCCTTTTTTCTTATATCCGGCTATTGCATGAGGGTTCACCTCAGGGACAACAAGTGGGACATCCTTATCCATCCTGAACTGGCTTGTATTGTCTATAACGACGCAACCGGCCTTTGCCGCTATAGGCGCATAAATCGCGGAAACGGAGGCGCCAGGCGAAAACAGGGCGATATCAATGCCCTTAAAGGAGTCCTTCTTCAACTCCTCCACCTTTACCTTCTTGCCATTGAACGTAAGCTTGGCGCCGGCAGATCTTTCTGAGGCCAGAAGCTTCAGCTCGTTTACTGGAAAACCTCTCTCCTCAAGTATTTGAATCATCTCGGCGCCAACCGCTCCGGTGGCCCCCACAACAGCCACATTAAAAAGCCTCTTTCCTTTTGATGCGGTCTTTTTCCCGGGGACAGCCTTTGTTTGTGCCTTCTTTTTCGTCACTGCCATATCGCCTCCTTCTGATCTCTCTCGTATTGTCAAAATCTAACCACAGAGAACACAGAGAACAGCTTTAATATCAGGGAGTTACAGATCGTTTTGTTCCCTCCCCTCTGTGCCCTCTGTGGTTTGCAGTTTTCAGTTTTCATAAAACTTTTGACAGTACCTCCCTTAAAGCCCCGCCCACCACATCCTTTACGGCAGCAAGAACTTTCTCATGCAGTATGTTCACCTCTTCTTCCCTTAACGTCCTGTCATTGGCCTGATACCTGATGGAATAGGCCATGCTCTTCTTTCCATCAGGGACATGTCTCCCCTGATAAAGGTCAAACAGAAATAGTTCAGTAATAAGCGGGTCTACATCCTTAATTGCCTTATAAACCCTCTCAGCAGGGACATCGTCATCCAGGACAATGGCAATGTCTCTGGAAACAGCAGGGAATTTCGGGATATGGGCAAAACAAACAGACCTCTTCAACTCCATGAGAGGCTTCAGCTCTATTTCAAACACATACGCCCTTCCCTTTATATCAAACCTCTCCATGACTTCAGGGTGTACTTCACCCAGGACGCCTGCATACTGGTCGTTTACCTCCACAGTTGCCGACTTGCCTGGATGGAGATACAGGATAGTCTCATTGAGAGCAAATACTGCTGATAACCCCATACCGTCTAAGAGATTTTCCACAACCCCTTTAACATCAAAGAAATCCAGCTCTTCAGCCGGAAGGTTCCATCTCTTCCCATACCTGAGTCCGGTCATGAACCCTGTAACAACCATCCTTTCGCCTCTGTCGTCGCCGCAAAACGGGAAGACCCTTCCTATCTCAAAGAAACGCAGGTCTTCATTCTGGCGACTAAGGTTCCTTCCAACAACCTCAAGGAGCGACGGGATTATGGTTGTCCTCATCACAGACTGTTCTTCGCTTATCGGGTTTAAAAGCCTTAGAGGTTCCGCGTCAGAGGGGAGGAATGGTGAAATAAGCTTTGGAGACAGAAAGCCGTATGTCACAGCCTCGAAAAAACCCATACCCAACATGGCTCCCCTGAGCCTGTCCTCCAATATCCCTTTTTTATTCTTTTCTCCAGCCCTTGCCTCGACCTTCGGATATGTAACAGGTATGATGTCGTAACCTTTCAGCCTCGCCACCTCTTCTATGAGGTCTATCTCCCTGGTCAGGTCAACCCTGAAGGTAGGCGGAGTAACCATGATCCGCTCTCTATCTATTTCTTTTACAGCAAGTCCAAGTCCATTAAATCCATAGACAACCGAATCCATGTCCAGGTCTACCCCAAGAATGGACTTTGCCCTGCCCAGCCTCATCTCTATATTTACAGGGTTTATCTTATTCGGGTATATATCTGTGACCCCTGAAGAAGCATTTCCACCGGCTATCTCCAGTATAAGTTCAACCGCCCTGTTCGAGGCATGAAGAACGCCGTTAGGGTCAACCCCTCTCTCAAAACGATGAGATGACTCAGTATGCAGTCCAAACCTCTTGGAGGCCTTCCTCACGATGGATGGCTTGAAATAGGCGCTCTCAAGGAGGATATCTGTGGTTATCTCTGAGACCTCTGACCCCATTCCTCCCATCAATCCTGCAATGGCCAACGGTTTTTCGTTGTCTGCAATTATCAATGTTTCGCTGCCAAGAGACCTTTCTATGCCGTCGAGGGTCGTTATCTTTTCCTCTTCAGATGCCATTCTTACTACAATCCTGCCGCCAGACAGGCGGTTCAGGTCAAAGGCGTGGAGCGGCTGACCTGTCTCCAGCATTACATAGTTTGTCACATCAACCACATTGTTGATAGTTCTGATCCCCGACGCCTCAAGCCTCCTCTTCATCCATAAGGGGGACTGGCCGATCTTGATTCCGTTAACCACTCTTCCAGTATACCTTGGGCAGGCATCGGAATCCAGCGCCTCTACAGATACGGATAGAGTATCAAAAACGTCTCCGGCTGAATCTGTCTTTGGCCTCTTCAGCGCCGATCCGGTAAGGGCGGCCACCTCCCGAGCAATACCTGTAACTGAAAGGCAGTCGCTCCTGTTTGGAGTAATGTTTATATCAAATACGGTATCATCCAGCATAAGGGCCTTCGCAAAAGGAGTTCCAGGAGTTAACGTATCCTGCAGGATCATGAGACCCGAGGACTCCCTGGCAAGGCCAAGCTCAACCTCGGAACAGAGCATGCCTTCAGAGACCTCGCCCCTTATCTTGCTCTTAACAATTTTTGTACCGTTGGGAAGGTGTGCGCCAGGAAGGGCCAGGGCAACCAGGTCTCCCTCCTTCATATTCTTTGCGCCGCAGACAATCGAATGGATTTTATCGCCTGTGCTTACCGAGCAGAGGGTAAGCCTGTCGGCATTCGGGTGGGGATTCATGGAGAGTATCCGGGCAACAACCACATTATCAAGCCCTTCTCCAAGCCTGGAGATGCCCTCCACCTCCAGACCTGCGGTTATCAATGTCTCTGCAAGTCTCTCAGGAGAGATATCTATGTCAACGAAATCACTTAGCCAGTTCAGGGATATCTTCATAATTGGGTATTTTGTAGGGGCGGGTTTTAAACCCGCCCCTACGTTAAAATTGATTTAAGAACCTTATGTCATTCTCAAAAAACAGTCTTATGTCGTTTATCTTGTATTTAAGCATGGCGATCCTCTCTATCCCCATGCCGAAGGCAAAACCGGTATATATCTCAGGGTCGTATTTCACAAAACCGAATACGGCCGGGTCCACCATCCCGCAACCCATAATCTCAAGCCACCCTGTGCCTGAGCAGACCCTGCACCCGTCACCTCTGCAAAGAACACACTGGATATCTACCTCTGCAGACGGTTCTGTAAAAGGGAAGAAGCTCGGCCTGAACCTTAACGACACGTCTTCTCCAAACATCTCGCCAACGAAGGTCTTAAGTATACCTTTGAGGTCTCCAAAGGATATCCCCTTGTCTACTATAAGTCCTTCTACCTGATGAAACATTGGAGAATGGGTGACATCGGAGTCACACCTGTAAACTGCTCCTGGAGCGATGATCCTTATCGGAGGGGCCTGTCTCTCCATTGTCCTTATCTGAACAGGTGAGGTATGGGTTCTGAGGACAATATCTTCGGATATATAGAAGGTATCCTGCATGTCCCTGGCTGGATGGTCTCTGGGAATATTCAGGGCCTCAAAATTGTAGTAATCGGTCTCTATCTCCGGGCCGTCAGCGACGGAAAAACCTATCCTTGTGAATATACCGACTACCTCATCCATCACAATGGAAAGAGGATGCCTTTTCCCGACCAATACCCTTCTGCCGGGGAGAGTTATATCAACCTTCTCCTTCTTTAGAGAATCCAAAGTGGCGCTCTTCTTTATCGAGAGGAGCCTCCTGGTAAACGCATCCTCCAGGGTATCTTTTACAACATTTACAAGCTGTCCAAAGGCTGGGCGCTCAGACGGAGAAAGGCTCCCCATCTCCTTCATGATCGCCGTGATCTCACCCTTCTTTCCGAGATAACGGGCCTTTACAGAGATCAGCTCCTGGTCGTCAGGGGCTTTATCTATAAGGACAAGGGCCTCTTCCTTAAGCCTTTCAAGACTTCCCTTCATCTTATTTAGTGTTTTCTTTGGCAATAGTTATGAGCCTGGAAAAACCAGCAGGATCATTTACACAGAGGTCGGCCAGAACCTTCCTGTCAAGATCTACACCGCCTTTTTTCAGGCCGGCTATGAACTTGCTGTATGAAAGGTCGGCCATCCTCACAGCCGCGTTAATCCTTGTGATCCAGAGGGCCCTGAACTCTCTCTTCTTGACCTTCCTGTCCCTGAATGCATAATTAAGACCTTTATCAATGGTCTCCATTGCGGTCTTCAGACGTATCCTTCTGCTGCTATAAAAACCCTTTGCTAACTTAAGTATCGCTTTTCTCTTGTTTTTACCTTTAGGTCCTCTTTTTACTCTGGGCATTTCATTACTCCTTGATTAATTTTCGTCCTTCATCCTTCCACCTTCATCCTTTTTAAAGATACGGCATCAACCTCTTTATGTTCTTTTCATCCACTTTTGCAACAAGACCGCCCTTCCTAAGTCCCCTCTTTCTTGAGGTAGTCTTGCTTGTAAGGATATGTCTGGTGTTGGCCTTGCTCCTCTTTAACTTTCCTGACGCCGTCAGTTTAAACCTTTTGGCGGCCCCTCTATTCGTCTTAAGTTTTGGCATATGCCCTCCTTTGTTAGCTATCAGCCATCAGCAGTCAGGTATCAGCCTTTGATTTAGCTGAAGGCTGAAAGCAGATTGCTGAATGCCTGTTTTTTATTTTTTTGGTGCAATAATCATCGTCATGTTCCTTCCTTCCTGCCTGGGAGACTGCTCAATCACGCCATGGTCCTTTACCATCTCTGCCATCCTGTCAAGTAGCGCCCTTCCAAATTCAGTATGGGCCATCTCCCTGCCTCTGAATAAGACCGTAACCTTCGCCTTGTTGCCGTCTTCCAGAAACCTGAGCACATGCTTGAATTTAAACTGGAAGTCATGCTCCTCAGTCTTAGGCCCGAGCTTTACCTCTTTAACAAGGACCACGCTCTGCTTCTTCTTAGCCTCGTGGCTCTTCTTGCTCTGCTGGTATTTAAACTTCCCGTAGTCCATGATCCGACATACCGGCGGAGCCGCCCCTGGAGATATCTCCACCAGGTCCAGCCCCTCGGCCTCAGCCGCAGTCAGTGCGTCCCTTACGCTCATGATGCCGAGCTGTCCCCCGTCACTTCCCAGCACCCTGATCTCCGAAGCCCTTATCATCCTGTTGATTCTTACTGTGTCCTTAGCGATATGTGTTACCTCCTGTTATTCAATATAAGGCTGAGGGCTGAAGGCTAAAGGATGAATTTAAAGTATCATTCATCCCTCATCCTTCATCCTTCATCCTTTACGCATACTCTCTTCTTTAATCATCGCCACAAAGCCGTCCATATCCATAAACCCAATATCCTCTGCGCTCCTCTTCCTGACGGCGACACCTTCATTTTCCATCTCCTTCTCCCCGACAACAAGCATATATGGGACCTTCTGCATCTGCGCCTCGCGAATCTTATACCCTATCTTCTCGTTCCTCTTATCCAGCTCCGCCCTTATCCCGGCCTTCCTCAGTTTATCAAGGACGCCGTCTGCATAAGCAATCTGCTTGTCTGTTATGGTCATCACCAAAGCCTGAACAGGGGAAAGCCAGGTCGGAAAGGCCCCTGCATAATGCTCTATGAGTACCCCAAAGAACCGTTCAAGGGAACCCATAAGGGCCCTGTGTATCATTATAGGCCTGTGCCTCTTGCTGTCCTCGCCTATATAGTTCACATCAAACTTTTCAGGGAGGTTGAAGTCCACCTGGATAGTTGAACACTGCCAGGAACGTCCGATGGAGTCCTTTATCTTCAGGTCTATCTTCGGGCCGTAAAAGGCCCCGCCTCCCTCATCAACCTTGTATGAAAGGTTGTGCCTCTCAAGCCCTTCCTTAAGAGCCTCTGTCGCCTCATCCCACACTGCGGGCTCGCCTACAAACTTCTCAGGCATGGTTGAGAGGTATGCCTCGAACTCGCTGAATCCAAACGTCCTTAGTATATAAAGGACAAATTCAATGACCCTGTCAATCTCTGACCCAAGCTGTTCGCGGGTGCAGTATATATGGGCGTCATCCTGGGTGAACCCCCTGACCCTCATAAGGCCGTGCAGAACTCCCGACCTTTCAAACCTGTATACAGTGCCCAACTCCGCCAGCCTTATCGGAAGGTCCCTGTAACTCTTCATGGATGAGTTATAGATCATGATATGGAAAGGGCAGTTCATAGGCTTGAGCTCGTACTCGACCCCCTCTACATCCATGGGAGAGTACATGTTCTCCCTGTAAAAATCCCAGTGCCCGCTCTGCTTCCAGAGGTCAAGCCTGGCTACATGGGGTGTAAACACCAGCTCATATCCTGCCTTGTAATGCTCATCCCTCCAGAAGTCTTCTATAGCCTTCCTGATCCTCGCGCCCTTTGGATGCCACAGGACAAGCCCTCCGCCGGCCTCGTCGTTTATGCTGAAGAGGTCAAGCTCCTTTCCAAGCTTCCTGTGATCCCTCTTCTTAGCCTCGTCGAGCTTGTCAAGATGGGCCTTCAGTTCATCCTTGTTAAGGAATGCCGTTCCATAGACCCTCTGAAGCATCTTGTTCTTTTCATCACCGCGCCAGTATGCGCCGGCAATGGACAAGAGCTTGAATGCCTTTGCCTTTCCGGTATACCGAAGATGCGGGCCGCGGCAGAGGTCAACGAAATCTCCCTGTTCGTAGACAGAAAAGGTCTCATCAGGGAAACCGGCTATCAGCTCCAGCTTGTAATCCTCGCCTTTCTCTTTAAAGAGCCTGATGGCATCAATTCTCAAAAGCTCCTTCCTCACAATTGGGAGGTTGCGCTTTACGATCTCGGCCATCCTCTTCTCTATGGCGTGAAGATCTTCGGGCGTAAAGGGCCTGTCAAAGTCGAAGTCGTAATAGAACCCCTCCGGAATGGCGGGGCCTATGGCAAGCAACGCCTTCGGATAAAGCTCTTTCACTGCCTGGGCAAGGATATGCGCAGAGCTGTGGCGTAATACCTCAATTTCCTCTGTACTCAAAAAGATCTCCACTCTGGATAAACGGCCCGAACCCAAGACGGGTGTAGGCGGCCGGTCATGAACATGCCGGCGCTTTTTTATATCAACCCTGACGGCTGACAGTTCTTTCATGGTAGGCGCGGGCAGGATTGAACTGCCGACCCCTTCCGTGTCAGGGAAGTGCTCTCCCACTGAGCTACGCGCCTGAAAAAAACAAGGCTTTTTTATATCAGTTGAGACCAAACTTGTCAAGTAAAATATAGTACTTGCAGGATAACGTCAAAGTCGCAATCGAGACGACGTTCGTTAGAAGCGTCAATATGGATTGGCTGACCTCCAGCGCATACCGGCGCAATTCGTTGGAGGTCTGAGCCATTTTATCAGATTTCGGGCGCAACAGTGCCATGAGCCGGCAAGAGGGACTTTCAATTGCAGTGATGTCATGACATGAGGGCCTGATTTTGTGCGGATGCGGCAACGATCCTCGTCGAAGGTGACATCCCTGACGTAATGCAGCTTGTTTTGGTTCTTTCTCACCTAAAAACTAAAAATTAACCGCAGAGACGCAGAGGCGCTGAGTTAAACATCTTGAAATTATTGATTCTTTTCTCTGCGCCTCGCTTAGAAGCGCTTACTTTTGGCCGTGGCTAAATCAGTTTTTTTATCCCATAAGAAGGTTCATCCAGGGAGGTTTCTACCCACTCAATATGAGAAAGCGCCCTATGACATGATCATAGCGGAACATACTTAACTTGCCGCAGTAAATATGCTATCTTATAACCATGTCCGAAGAATAAAGGTACCTAAAAACTGCAAACCACAGAGGACACAGAGATAAATTTTGAGTATAAAAACCTTTTAAAACCCTTTACTTCTCTGTGTTCTCATGCTTTAGATTTAAAAATTATTGAGCTTTTAAAAAGTCACCTTTTGAGTCATGGAGAAGAGATTTAAAACAAGGTTTTTCTTTTGGCATTAAAGGGTTTCCTCAGTGCGCTCTGTGGTTTGATTGCAGGATTTAGGTATATATTTATCTGCGTTCATCTTGTAAATGGTTTTTAAATGCATTATTTGGGTTAATGGGAGGTTCTGATTGGCCAAGGTTCTGATAGTTGACGATGACCTGGATATTCTGGATCTGTTGCGTCTTGTCATGACGCGTTCAGGGCATGAGGCGCTGACCTCCATGACCGGGAAAGAGGCGCTGGGAGTTGTTGCGGAGGCTAAGCCGGATGTTGCCTTTTTGGACATGAGGCTTAAGAACAGCAGTGGACTGGACCTCTTAAGCGACATAAAGAGGCTTTATCCGGAAACGGCTGTTATAATCATGACTGGGTATCAGGATATGGGAACAGCAATAAAGGCTATGCAGGGCGGCGCCTTTGATTATGTAACAAAGCCGCTTGACACGGCTCATCTTATTAACCTGGTTGAAAAGGTACTCGAGACCAGGAAGGCTGAATCCAGTTCGGTTCAGCAGAGCTCGTGGCAGGGTAAAAAAGAGATAATTGGAAAGAGCAAGGTCATGGAGGAGATATACAAGCTTATAGGTGTGGCCTCTCAGAACAAGACCACAGTCCTGATCCAGGGAGAGACCGGGACAGGAAAAGAGCTTATGGCAAGGGCCATACATTACTATTCACCACAGAAGGAAAAGCCTTTTATTGCAGTAAACTGCTCGGCGCTGGCGGAGACCCTCCTGGAAAGCGAGCTTTTCGGGCACGAAAAGGGCTCATTTACCGGAGCTATCCAGCGACATAAAGGAAAGTTTGAGTTGGCCAACGGCGGCACCATCTTCCTTGATGAGATTGGGGACATCCCGCAAATCGTTCAGGCAAAGCTCTTGCGGGTTTTGCAGGAAAGGGAGTTTGAGAGGGTAGGTGGGGAGGAAGCGCTAAGGGTTGATGTGAGGGTTATAGCAGCGACCAACAGGGACATTCCAAAATTGGTGGCAGAAGGCAGGTTCAGGGAAGACCTTTTCTACCGCCTGAAGGTGATAACCATAGATATCCCGCCCCTCCGTGAACGAAGGGAGGATATACCGCTACTGGTGGATTATTGTATCGGGAAGGCCAATTCTGAGGCGCATAAGGAGATAAAGGCAGTCGCTCCTGATGTTATGAATATATTTCTGAGATACGACTGGAAAGGGAACATAAGGGAACTGGAAAATGTGGTCTACAGGGGCGTCCTGATGGCAAGGGGAAATGTGATCCTGAAAGAACACATCCCTGAACTTGATCTCTCTCCAGTTCCAGCCAAGTCAGGAAGTGTTGACTTTATAAGGTCTCTTGACGATATTGAAAAAGAGGCGATAGAGAAGACATTACGGTTTACCAACTGGAACAAGAGCAAGGCCTGTGAGCTTTTAAAGATACCAAGACCCAGGCTTGACAGGAAGATAAAGAAATACGGCCTGAAAAGGCAGGCGTAGCTATCAATCTTTACCTTAATGTTAAACTTTCCTTTGCCAGGTAGCCGGTTATGCCACCGACGATATTGTATAGAACCTAAAAAATACATTTGAGCCACGTATGTTCACGAATTGTCAATAAGTTGAGCCTCTTGCAAAAGTACTATTTTGTGGACTTTTGCAAGAGGCTCAGTTAACAAAAAAAGGTTCTACCGGCTTTCCTGTGGGTTGTTTCCCCCCTTTAGCAAAGGGGGGTGAGGGGGATTTGAGGTCTCCGGATGACAACTACTTAGCCTCCCATCCCCTCACTCCCTTACCCTTATATAATCCTCTCCCCTGATATTTCTTCCATCCTTCAGCCTTCCGGTCAAAGTCACCTTTACCTTATCACCTTTGCTGAGGATGTTTTGCAGTCTTTGCCAGTCAAACTTGACCTTCAACTCATGGGTTTCGTCGGAATCATCGTCCGAATCATGGTCCTCGTTTTCCCCAGGCTTTTTCTCGGCAGGGATGACCCCTTCCAGGAGGAGGGAGCTTATATCTACATCCGCTGCACTGAACCCGGCGGGAAGCTCTATCTCACATGTGACCCACTGTCCCTTGCTCTTTTTGTTGAGGGTGTCAGGGTCCAGATCGATTTCCACCGGGACCAATGCCTCGGAAGCAATAAACAGGTCTATCTCGCCGTTGATATTTCCGGTTATTAAGTCCCGCAGCCCGTCATTGTTAAAATCAACTATGAAAGGTGTTGAACTGCCGCCGGGATTTATCGGGCCTGTTATTCCTGTTAGAGACTGACCTGCTCCAAATGATGGTGAGGCATTTGTCCCCTGGTTAGGATAGACGTAAATGCCGCCGTAGCCACTGCCGACTATGAGGTCCTTGGTCCCGTTCCCGTCCCAGTCTGTTAGTACAAAGGGCGATATGGAGCTTATGCTGGTTATGATTGTCATGTCTGGATTTAGATTAAACGCCGGTTGGCTGTCCGTCCCCTGATTTATATAGATATTGAGGGTTCCATCACCTGAGCCTATCACAAGGTCTTTCTTATTGTCGTCATTCCAGTCTATGACAAACGGGATAGCTGAACTGCTTACTCCGGCAATTGTCGCCCCGGGTTCAAAGGATAGACTCCCTTGGCTGCTGTTCTTGTAAAGCAGTACCTCTCCATTAATCCCCCCTGCAATGATGTCTGCCCTTCCATCATTGTCCCAGTCAATTACAAAGGGTGAAATGTTCTGTCCTCCGCTGAATATCACGACAGGGTCCGCGTTAAAGAGTGGGGAATTATCAGCCCCGGTGTTTTCGTAGTAGAGGACCTGGCCGACGCTGTTCCCTACTATAAGGTCCTTTTTCCCGTCCATATTCAAGTCAACGACTACAGGCACGGAGTAGGTGCCGGCGTCAATCGGCAGTCCCTGACTCGTCACCTTGACCCCGTTGCCGTACGACACGGAAACAAACGGTTTCAGATCAGCCATTACCTGGATTTCTGCCCCCGGCATGATATCAATAAGCTGGTAGTGATCAATGTATCCAGGATATGTAAGCCGCAGCGTGTGCTTGCCCGCCCTTATCTGGGATATATAGATCCCTGTTGTACCGTAATAGGTCCCAGAATATGCGTAGTTCCCGTCGATGTATGCCTTAGCGCCGTCAGGTTGGGAGTTTATCTTGAGCGTCCCGGTGTTAAGGGTCGCGAATACCCCTGACTCGCATGAGGCCGCTGCCTTGCCGTCCTTGGCTATGATCTTTATCTTATAGGTTGAGCCGTCGGGAAGGCTTGAAGTATCCCAGGAATATACGCCGTCATTGGCCCTGTTGGTTGACTCGTAAACCCATGTACTTCCGGTATCATGGCTGTATGCAACGTCAATGACCAGTAAATTCCCATCCACATCCTGGGCCTGCCACGAGACCTGATAGCGACCCGATATGGTCTGCCCTGACAGGGGGGCAAGGACCTGACATGATGGGACCGTGTTGTTTAAGGTTATGGTCTTCCAGGTCGAAGCCAATACCTGCTGACCGCTGACTATGCTTTGAGTGATGGTATAGTCTCCAAGGGCCATCCCCTTCGTATCCCACAGGCTGGAGACGGAAACCACTGATGCAGGCAGCAGTTCCATGGAGGCCATATTGCTGAATACCTCGTTCCCCATCGGTCCGCTGACCGTTGTTGCGACCTGGACGGGGGCGAATGTTTTGTCGGCGCTCAGGTTGGTTGTAACACCCTCTATATGCACAATATCCCCGGATGAATAAGCGGATTCCGCCGTATAAAGGTTATGGACAACTTCAGGGATCGTTATGGAGGTGTTGCTCCTGTTGTTAAACTCGTTGAACTCCCTGACAATATCCCCAGAATCGACCACAGCGGAAATGGTCTGCACACCGGCCTTGCCGATGACGTTCCAGTCGAAGGCGACAGTTGCGGACGCTCCGGGGGCAAGGGCGGCAACAGGCAAGGCAGAAACCAACTCCCCCGCCTGGAAGAGGGG
>JACQYJ010000142.1 GCA_016208525.1 Deltaproteobacteria bacterium
TGTGACGATGCCGCGACCGCTGTCTTAGGCCTATTCTCTCCTGCTATATCTATGACTGTCGCGCCTTCTTCGATGATGTTCAGGGCATATAATTGATTGACCGCGCCGAACTCATTCTGAGTGACATTCACACCGAGCTTTGCTTCGCCCACACTCAATCTTCTCTTGGCCACTATTTGTGTCTTTACAAGATCACCGGATGTGCGCGGTGGTATGGTTCCGATCATGAATTCTTTCTGGCCCATTAGTTGAAGATTTTCATCATTGCTTACAAGCGATAGCTTAACTCCTTCAGCGGTCAGACTGCCGTTATTGACGACCTGCACTTCAAGCACAGCCTGCTCACCTTGCTCAAGGCTGTTGCCGCCGTTTTTGCTCATAAGCCTTACTGAATAGTTCAACTTCGGCCTGTTTACCGCAACGGGGATCTGAATGTCTTTCTTGGCTGCCGCGAAATCGGACTGATTGATCGCCAGAGTCACTGCGGCTTACGAGGAGTCAAACGTCCTCGGGGCACTAAGGGTGATTCTCTGAGCAGGCGCTGCCGCGCCGTCCTTCAGATCACCGATATCAATCCGGGAACGAGAAAGGCTAAGCCCTGATGCCGGTGTGAACGATATGGCCACATTCTTCGCTGCAATCTGGCCTTTGTTACTTACCGCTACCTCTATTTCATATTCTCCGCCGTTCGTGATCGTCTCGACCTTTGCGCCTTTGGAATAGATTTGATAGGCATACTGCAGATCAGGCGATTTTTTCGAGTAGCCCTGGGCAAATTTGTATTCCGCTTTATCAATCGGCCGCACATCCGCCACGCGCAGATTCGCGGCTATGTTTTTCGCATCGAAATTCCGAGGCACCTCGAAGGCCAGCTTTGCCTTTGCCGTCTCGCCCGGCGCAATGGTCCCGATGAATGTGGTTTCATGCCCGGAAAGCCAAGCGACACCGGAAGTCATATCAGAACCTACGAGATTTACGCCAAGCGCCGGACCAGTCCCGCTGTTTCTGACAAATGCGGTCAGTTCAACCGTTTCGCCGCTTTCAACGATATGATTTCCGTTGCCCTTTGCAAGGCCGATGTTGCCATCTTCTATTTCTGTCGAGACAATCTCAAGCTTAGGCTTCTCAAGCTTTGCTACTGGAATATTCATGACGACTTTCTTTGCGTCATACCCCCTCTTTTCTTTAAGATTCATGGTAAAGACAGCCTTGCCGTCCGATAAATCAAGTCCCGCCTTGAGCAGCACTTTTATTTCCTTTGTCTCACCCGGCGGGATGTCACCGATATTGATATTTTTGTCGAAACCTATCTTCGGGTTATCAGATGTAATCTCAAGGTTAGTGGCATACCCTGTGCCTTTGCCAGTGTTTTTTGCTGTAACGGTCATCTCTGCATCCTCACCGGCATCAAGAGAGTTATTCGGGAAAAATCCGCCCGAGTCGGAGAAGCGGACGAAAAGGGCAAGGTCGGAGGGAAGGGCGCGTTCTTGAGCTTTTGCGAGAGCAATAGGACCAAGCTCGGATTCAGTTTTCTTCAATAACTCGTTAAAAGCATCCCTGAGCGTTTTCTCTATAGATTTTGTTAGATCATTATTAATCGACGCATTACAAGTAGCCTCTTGAGTTCGTGCAAAATCAGAGCTTTCACCAGATAATGTCGTTACAAATTCACTTGTTTTGGCATCAAGCACCTGCAAGGTGTACTTCATAGATATAGCAATTTCAAGCGGCGTCCCCGCTGCATAACAACCCAAATTGCACTTGTCTGTTTTCCCATCAAACAAAGCGAACCAAGCATAGTAAGGCTTCATAGTTCTTTTTCCTGTCCCACCATTATTATTTACGATTCCGTTGAGTTCAGCAACCAATATATAGTTATAGTCATCCCTGTTTTTTATCTCGCTAATGTCTTTATAGATATCTACTTTGTTAAAAATGGCTGGCATTCCTTTAGTAAACAGTTTTTTACTCGGGACTCCCAAAACAAAATCAAAATATAAATCGCCATCTTTCCTAACCTCAAAACGCTCGTTCATGCCAACAAAATTATATGCGCATATTGCCTTAAAACTGCCTTGCAGAACTATATCTTTAAAAGAGTCGCGCATTATAAGCTCTATCTTTACTGGAAGCTTTATCCCTTCCGGTTTATATCCCTTAAATTTTACCTCTATATCTGTCGTTGTTGCGCACGAAGCAAGCAAAATTATTACTCCTAAAACAAAAAATCTAAGGTGTCCGGCCATAAATACCTCCTGGAAATTACATTTAGGAACATGGAAGAATTTAATATAACGGCAATTGTCATTTCGACCAAAGGGAGAAATCTTAAGATTCCTCTCTTCGTTCGGAATGACAGATAGAATAAAACGGTATAATAGTCTTGTAGGGTGCGTCCCACGCACCAACAGGTCTTTGCATGGACAGGTTTCAAACCGCCCCTACATTACATTCCATCCCATCTCTATCCAATATAATGGTGCGTGGGACGCACCCTACAAATTGTCGAACCACAAAAAAGAGTTTCGCAAGAGGCTCAACATCTTCCTCATTATCATTAAGGCTTCACCTACAACCCAACCGTCATATTTCCGGAAATCTGTGGATCCTGGAGACGCGCAGGGCCTTTTGGCGATGATGCATCATGGACATCCACGCTAACGCGCTTGTAAAGCATCTCCAAGCTGTCCGGCTTGCTCGTAGCGAGGGTCTTTACGAGATAATAAGAAAACATCCTGTGCCCCTTCTCGTCAAAAGCATTCGCATATTGGTTATTGCCGGCGGCTGACAGAACGGTCATTTTTGACGAAGTCGTAAAAAGTCACAGATCACCCTTCGACAAGCTCAGGGCGAACGGTGGTCAGGTTGGAATCATTGACTTTATTCCGTTCGTGGTGAGCCTGTCGAACCACAGAAAAGACTTTTTACGAGACCATCAATAATTCATTCTATTTGACAATAAACACCGCTATTGCTATCTTCATACCCTATGAATTCATTAGCCATATTGGCAGGCCTCCTGATAATCACAACATTACTGAACCTGCCCTTCGGATACCTTCGTACAAGCACGAAAAAATACTCTATCCAGTGGTTCCTTTACATACATCTCCCCATACCCTTCATTATCTTATTGAGACTTACTTTTGATTTTACCTGGAAGGCAATTCCATTACTGGTAGCTGCCGCCCTGACAGGCCAGTTCGCCGGCGCCAGGATGCGGCAGAAATGATTTCCACCATTGGTGAAATCCTTGGGAGTCTTCCCGTAAAAGAGAGAGTCAAGGAATACGGCCTCTGGAAGGTCTGGGATAAACTCGCAGGGGAGGCTGTTTCCAGGCACTGCCAGCCTGACAGACTCAAGGACGGTATCCTGTTTCTCAAGGTTGACTCTCCGGTCTGGATGCAGCAGCTGCAGTTCTTGAAATCCCTGATCCTTGAGAAGGTCAACGGATATATGAAGGAGAATGCCGTCAAGGATGTAAGGTTCCAGATCGGTAAATTAAGACAGACCAGAAAGGGAAAATTCAGGCCGTGGAAGGAGGTATCTCTCCCCCAGGAAGTGGTTCTGAGGTTAGACAATGAACTGTCATCTCTGAGAGACCCCGAATTAAGGGATATAATAAAAAAGGTACGCATCAAAGAGGCCCAGGTCAAGGCCTGGAGGGATCAGAGACAAAAAGGCGGCTCAAGCAGCAGCTCCCCGGCATAGCCCTTCTTCCCCTCGACCAGTACCACCTCAACCACCTTCGTATGTACCTCTTTAGCCCTCAGGGGGCCAATCTTGAGCCTCCGCATTACTGAAATCACCTCGTTATACCTGTCAGCCGGATACACCACAGCAACCCTCCCGCCATCCCTGAGCAGATACTCAGAGGCCCCGATGATATCGGCCAGGGTAACTGCCGCTTCATGCCTTGCCACGGTCCTTTCCAGATTCGGACCGATCCTTCCTTTGCCTATGGGATAATACGGCGGGTTGCAGACAACGAGATCAAACCTTCCGGCCTCAAATCTTTCCTTAAGACCCTTCATATCCCCTTTTACAATCTCTACCCTGTCCGAAAGGGATGAGAGATCAACGTTTCGTTTCGCAAGTTCAAAAAGGGTGTCCTGCAGCTCTACCCCTACGACACTCATCTCCTGTGATCTTCTGGCAAGGAGAATGGCGATGATCCCGCTCCCAGTTCCAAGGTCCATTACCTTTGTCACACCAGTAAGGTCAGGAAAATCCGCAAGGAGGAGAGAATCAGCCGAGAATCTGTACCCCCTCTTCTTCTGGATTATCCTGACTCCCCCTATCTCGTCAAGGGTCTCGTCCTCGTTTATCTTATCCATTCTTCCTTGCCACTATCATCGCCCCTATCCCCATCCCCCTGAAAAAAGGAAATCTATGGATGATACGATCTAATTTGCTTAATGCGATAACGGCTCTGGATAATGGTTTTTCCGTTGAGTAGTTGTAGTGGAATTGCTGAGGGATAAGATTTGGCAGGATTATGAGCCCCTGAAAATCAAGGACGGAAAGGCCGACGCCATTGAGAAGCCCTGTTATCTCCGACGGCCTGAATGTCTTGAAATGAAGTGAACACCGGTCCCCGAAGGCGTCTAAAAAGGACCATTCCCTTATATGGCCTGAGCCTATTGTCTGAAGAGCGGCCTTAAGCTCATGGGGCTCAGACAGAAGGCCAAGGTTCCACTTGTTGTCCACATCGAACAGGAGATGTCCGCCCGGCTTCAGTATCCTTCCTGCCTCGGAGATGGCCTCACTATAGCCGTTATGGATGTGGCTTATTGTATCGCCAAAGGCCACAACTGCATCAAAAGAGAAATCAGGGAACGGGAGTTCCGTGGCGGAGCCTGCAACGAAGCTGCACCTGTCATTACACCTCTTCCTTGCATGAAGAACCGATTCCCTTGATATGTCGAGACCGACAACCCCGGTTACACCTTCAACATTACTGAGTATCTGCGTAAATATCCCGGTGCCGCATCCGAGGTCCAGTACCCGCCCTTTTAATCTCGCCTTATTGTCGTCTACAGCCCTATGAAATGTCCTGTAAATGATCTTGAGTCCGGCGCTTTCCTCGATCCAGGATATGTAATTATCCGCGAGGGAGTCGTAGACTGTCGCAGGTTTATTGTGAGAGGTGTTTTTCATATCGAGATTGTGCAATATGGGAAATAAACGGGACGGTTCTATTTATTAAATAAAGTATATCCTGAATCCTGCAATCGAACCACAGAGCACACGGAGGAAACCCTTTAATGCCAAAAGAAAAACCTTCTTTTAAATCTTTTCTCTGTGCACTTGTAGAGACGCAAAATTTTGCGTCTCTACCTCTTTTAAAATCAAAGTCACGAGAACACAGAGAAGTAAAGGGTTTTAAAAGGTTCTTATACTCAAAAATCATCTCTGTGGCCTGTGGTTTGCAGTTTAGGTAGAAATTAGAACCGTCCCATTTCTCTGCCCATTTCTCTGCCATTTCTCACATTCAAGAGTTAAAAGCAGTCAGCAGATCGGGTTGCTTATCCCGCCTTGCGGGTTTTGGCTTTCGTTTTTCCCTTTGCGCCTACGGCTCTTGCCCCCGAAGGTTTTGCTCGTGGGTTGTTTTTTTTCTTTTCTTCTTTTAATCCCGCTATGAAAAGGCATTCATCCAGCGTAATATCCTCCGGCTTTGCGCCCGTAGGGATGCGGAAGAATTTTTTTCCGGCCTGAATGGACGGTCCGTATCTGCCGTTCACCACGCGCACTCGCGCACCCGCGTCCCACGATTGGATTATCTTCTCCTGCTCCTTTTTCTCCTTTGCCATTGCCAGTTCAATGGCGCGATCCAGAGTTACTCCAAACGGGTCTTCGTCTTTTTTCAATGACGCAAAGATGTTCTTATATTTCACATAGGGGCCGAATCTCCCCTTTGCCACGCTGATGTCTTCACCATGAAACTTGCCCAATACCTTCGGTAGGCGGGGGCCGTCTAAAATTTCTTTCACCCTCTCAAGCGAAATTGTGTAAGGGTCTTCGCCTTTCGGGAGCGGCACGTACCCGTCCTGATATTTTATGTATGGGCCGAAGCGGCCGATGTTCACGATCACCTCATCGCCTTCATGCGCGCCGATGTCGCGGGGAAGTTTGAATAGCTCCATGGCCTGTTCAAAGGTGATGGCATCCATGCGCTGATCCTTGCGGAGCGAGGCGTAGCGCGGTTTTTCCTCGTCATCAGGGCGCCCGATCTGAACTATGGGCCCGAACTTTCCGAGCCGCACGATAAGCTGTTTTCCTGTGGCCGGGTCTTTGCCGAGCAGACGTTCGCCGCTTTGTCTTGCGGATGTCCCGGCAGTAAGCTCCACAGTTTTATGAAAGGGTTTATAAAAATCCGCAAGCATTTTCGTCCACACGAGTTTCCCTTCGGCAATTTCGTCAAACTCCTCCTCCACCTTTGCCGTAAAATTGAAATCCATAATGTCCATAAAACTGTTCATCAGAAAATCGTTTACCACCATGCCGATGTCCGTTGGAAAGAGTTTTGATTTTTCTGCGCCGGTGTCTTCGGATTTGATTTCTTCCGTGATCTGTTTGTCTTTGAGACTGAGACAACTGAAATTCCTTTTTATCCCTTCGCGGTCTTCCTTGAGCACATAATTTCTCTTTTGAATGGTGGAGATGGTAGGGGCATAAGTAGAAGGTCGTCCGATGCCGAGTTCCTCCAATTTGCGCACCAAAGTGGCTTCGGTGTATCGCGGCGGGTGATGGGTGAACCGCTCTGTGGCAATTATTTCTCTGCGTGAAAGTTTTTCGCCTATTTTCAAAGGAGGCAGGATGCCTTCGGCATTTTCCTCGTCTTCCTCGTCTTTTCCTTCAAGATACACTTTCAGAAATCCCTCGAACTTCAGCACCTCGCCTTGCGCAATGAACTTTTCTTCTGTTGTTGATACGTTGATGGTCGCCGTGGTCTTCTCCAGCAGCGCATCGCTCATCTGCGAGGCAATCGTCCTTTTCCAGATCAGATCGTAGATGCGCTGCGCCTGCGCGTCGCCGGTAATTGTTTGGGCGCCGAGGTCGGACGGGCGGATGGCCTCGTGCGCCTCCTGCGCGCCTTTGCTCTTTGTTTTATAACGGCGGATATTCACAAATTCCTTGCCGTATAATTGTTCAACAGCTTTCTTCGCCTGATCCAGCGCCGTGTCGGAGAGATTCACCGAATCCGTTCTCATGTAGGTTATCTTTCCGTCCTCGTAAAGCCCCTGCGCTATCCTCATGGTCTGCGCAACCGAGTATCCGAATTTTCTTGACGCCTCCTGCTGGAGCGTTGAAGTGGTAAACGGCGCGGACGGAGATTTCTTCGCGGGCTTTGTCTCGACGGCTGTGATTGAAAATTCCGCGTTCTTGCATTTTTCCAAAAATGCCTTTGCCTCTTCTTTGGTGGAAAACCTTTTCGGCAGTTCGGCCTTTACGATCTCGTTTTTATCGTTCAGAAAAACCGCCGACACTTTATATGACGAAACGGACTTAAAATTTTGTATCTCCCTTTCCCGCTCAACGATGAGGCGCACGGCAACGCTCTGCACCCTTCCTGCGGAGAGCGCGGGTTTCACCTTCCTCCAAAGTATGGGCGAAATCTCGTAGCCGACCAGCCTGTCCAAAACCCTGCGAGCCTGCTGCGCATCCACCAGATTTTTATCAATCGTCCTCGGATGTTCAATCGCATTTTTAATCGCCTCTTTGGTGATCTCAGAATAGGTGATGCGCTCCGTTCTTTTCGGGTCAAGCGCCAGCGCCTCGGACAGATGCCACGCAATGGCCTCGCCTTCGCGGTCTTCGTCTGTTGCGAGCCAGACCGTGTCAGCGGACTTGGCAAGCTTCTTCAGTTCAGCGATCACTTTTTTCTTCTCCGCGGGAACTTCATACTTGGGCTGGAAATTGTTGTTCACATCCACTCCAAGTTCTCCCTCCACCAAATCGCGGACATGACCAACAGACGCCTTGACAACATAGTCCTTGCCGAGGTACTTGCTTATGGTCTTGGCCTTGGCCGGAGATTCCACAACTATCAATGACTTTGACATAGGCTCCTAAAATAAAAGTAGATTGAGGTCAAGGTTAAGGATTAAAACAAGACATAGGTCTTTCTCAACCTTAGCCTTAACCTGCTTTTTAATGGTATATCTTTTCCCATCTGTCGTTAATTATATCTGTAATATCAGACTTCCACTGTCCAGGGGAATGGTCGAAGATAAGCATAGCAGTTATACCCTTTATATCATCCATGCCTATATCGTCCTCTGCAGCCAGCATGGCCATCTCTATGATCTCTTCCTGGAGGTCGGCGTCTATTAATCCCATCTCCTTCAGGCGGATCAGGAAGCCGTAAGCCTCCTCATTTATCTTGAGCGATTCCGTCGTATTAAGCACCCTGTTCCTGTAAAAATCTCCGTTGCAGTCCTTTATGGCCATACAGAGGTCGCCGTTTAAGGTCAGACCTTTAAGCCATGCGCATGCCTCTTCTATCTCATCCGCTGAAAATCCCTCGTTTAACAGCCATTTTAAGCCCGAACTGCCGTCTGCTGAAACCCTCCTGCCTGATATATTTGCAGCCAACATCCTCAGTATCTTCAATCTGCTTCCTGCCAATTCAACCTCCTAAAATTCATTAGGCTAAAAGGCCAAAAGGTTAAGAAATTAAAGCCATTCTTCACCTCTTCACCTTTTAGCCTGTTTACCTTTATACCTGAATCCTGCAATCGAACCACAGAGCAACGGAGGAAACCCTTTAATACCAAAAGAAAAACCTTCTGAGGCAATTGCAAAACTATTTGAACAGCAGTTTTGTCATTTCGACCAGCGGGAGTTAACTTCAGCCGGGGATTTTTTTATCCCGTAGAAACAGGTCTTCAGACCTGTTAACATGGCTGAAGCCATGTTTCTACAACTCACGTCTCACATCTCACGTTTCTACGACTCCGTTCGGAATGACACAAAAGAGGACTTTTGCAAGAGGCTCTTCTTTTAAATCTTTTCTCTGTGCACTCAAAAGGTGACTTTTAAAAGCCCGGTAATTTTTAAATCTAAAGCATGAGAACACAGAGAAGTAAAGGGTTTAAAAAGGTTCTTATACTCAAAATTTATCTCTGTGCCCTGTGGTTTGCAGTTTTCAGGTTATATATTTTTTACAAA
>JACQYJ010000163.1 GCA_016208525.1 Deltaproteobacteria bacterium
GAGGTATAAATGGCTACAATAGAAAAAACACGGATAATGGTCAGGGTCACAACATCCAAGAATATCATCGAGGGGTATCTGAACAAGACCGAACAATCAAGGACACTGGACATCTTGAACAGTAAAGACAAGTTCATGTCCATAACCGATGCCAAGGTAATTAATGAGGGCACTAAAGAAAGAAAGTTCGTGGCCGTAAATATGGGGAACATCATTACGGTGGAAGAGATATAGGAAATGAAACCGTACAGTAAGCACATCCTTCTATGTACAGGAAAGAGCTGCGCGACAAAAGGTTCAGAGGATGCGCTTAAACGATTGCGGGAGAAGATCGACGAGGATGGGCTGAAAGGGATAAAGACCTCAAAGGGAGGTTGCTTCGGTGTCTGCAAAGAGACAGAGGAAAGGGGTATCCTTTGCTCAGTAGTCGTTGTCTATCCTGAGGGGGTTTGGTATGAAAGGGTAGATGCAGACAATATTGATGAGATTCTTGATGAACATATAAAGAATGGAAAGGTTGTAGAAAGACTCTTCCATTACCAATTGGAAAGGTAATGAATTGCAAAACTCAAAATGCAAATTGCAAAGCGCAAAATCAAAACATTTTAAGTTTCGTTTTGCAATTTGAAATTTGCACTTTGCAATGAATTATGTCTAATGTAAGGGCACACCTCATCATATCAGGTCATGTCCAGGGCGTCTTCTTCAGGGCACACACAAAGGATTTTGCAATGAAGTTTAACGTTAACGGATGGGTAAAAAACAGGCATGACGGCAGGGTAGAGGCTGTTTTTGAAGGGGATGAGGATGATTTAAGGGGCGTTGTGGACTGGTGCCATGACGGCCCTCCAGGCGCAAGAGTTTCAGGTGTTGATGTAAAATGGGAAGAGTATAAAAATGAATTTAAAGGGTTTGATATAACATATAATTAAAGTTACAGGTTGTACGTAATTAGGGAGGGGTTAAAGATGTCTGGAGTAAACAAGGTAATCCTGGTTGGAAGGCTTGGCGCAGACCCGGAAGTAAGATATACAGCCGGCGGAACCGCTGTGGCCAAATTTAACCTTGCAACTTCTGAGACCTGGAAAGATAAGGACGGCAGCAAGCAGGAGAAGACCGAATGGCACAGGGTGGTGGCCTTCGGAAAGCTTGGCGAGACTTGTGGTGAGTACTTGTCCAAGGGCAAGCAGGTATATGTGGAAGGGAAACTCCAGACCCGCTCATGGGAAGATAAAGAGGGTAACAAGAAATATACCACCGAGGTAAATGTCCACAATATGGTGATGCTCGGTTCCGGTTCAGGTGAAGGTGGAGGGAAGGGAGTAGCATCCTCTTCGGAACCGCAGTCATTCGGATCATCTGAGGATGATGTCCCATTTTAGCGCATGTGCAGGTGCGAGGCGCTGCCTCGCCCTTTTTGGGCGACCCAACGGATCGCTCCTACAGAATTATTCCCGCCGGAGGTAACCACCGTTTCTAATCAAATCCCTTTAAAGATAATCCCCCTCGGAGGCCTTGGCGAGATAGGGATGAATATCATTGCCATGGAGTACGGCGATGATATCATCGTTATTGATGCCGGCCTGATGTTCCCCGAAAGTTATATGCTTGGGGTGGACATCGTTATTCCAGACATAACATACCTGAAAAAAAACAGTGAAAAGATAAGAGGGATAATACTTACCCATGGACACGAAGACCACATCGGCGCCCTACCGTTCATCCTCAGAGAGATAAATCCGCCCATCTACGGCACGCGCCTTACACTGGGCTTTGTCCGGGAAAAGCTCACAGAGCATAAGCTCCTGCACCAGGTATCACTGAACACTTTAAAACCGAGAGACAAGGTCGTCCTCGGCTCATTTGAGGTGGAGTTCATAAGGGTCAGCCACAGTATAGTTGATGGCGTGGGCCTTGCGATATCAACACCTGCCGGGGTTGTTATACACACAGGCGACTTCAAGCTGGACCAGACACCGGTAGACGGGCAGGTTACCGACCTCAATAAGTTTGCGGAATACGGAGAAAGGGGTGTCTTGGCCCTTATGGCAGATTCGACCAACGTGGAAAGGGAAGGATACACCATCTCCGAGAGAGAGGTAGGTGTCACCATAGATGAGATATTCAGGGAAAGGAGCCGGGGGAGGATATTTGTCGCACTCTTCTCTTCAAACATCCATAGGGTCCAGCAGGTAATCGGCGCGGCCATGAAATACGGCCGCAAGATAGTATTTAACGGCAGGAGCATGCTGGCAAATGTCAGGATCGCGCGGGAGCTTGGCTATCTCAGCATTCTTGACGAGTCTATAGTCGATATAAAGGATATGCACAAATATCTCCTGGACGAGATAACGATCATCACCACAGGGAGTCAGGGGGAACCGATGAGCGCCCTGATGCTCATGTCAATGGATGAGCACAAATACTTGAAGATAGAAAAGAGCGACACCATCATCCTTTCCTCAAAGTTTATACCAGGGAATGAAAAGACGATCTCTAACCTGATAAACCACCTGTGCCGCAGGGGGGCAGACGTCATACATGAAAAGGTCTCCGAGATCCACGTCTCAGGCCACGCCAGTCAGGAAGAGCTTAAAATAATGTACAATATAGTACAGCCTAAATTCTTCATCCCTGTCCACGGTGAATACAGGCACCTTGCAACCCACGCCCGACTTGTCCGGAAGCTGGGCCTTCCTGAGGAGAGGACCATCCTGATGGAGGACGGGGACGTCCTGGAGCTTACCGGGGATTCAGCAGTTATTACAGGTAAGGTCGAGGCAGGGAGGATATTTGTTGACGGCAAGGGCGTCGGTGACGTAGGGGAGATGGTGCTAAGAGACAGGAAGCACCTTTCCGAAGACGGGATGGTCATAGTGGTTCTGGTCATAAACAAACAGACCGGAGAAGTCGTCATGGGGCCTGATATCACTACGCGGGGGTTTGTCTTCGTAAAGGAAAACTCGGAACTTATTGATGAGAGCAAGAGGATAGTCCTTGAGACAATAGGGACAGGGAATATAGAAGCCAAAACTGACTGGTCGGAGATGGAGATAGAGATCAGAAAGGCACTCAGACGCCATTATAACAAGAAGATGGAGCGTAAACCCGTCATATTCCCTATAATCATGGAGATGTAGGTTCTGCAAAGAACGCTGATTTGCACAGCACTAAAAACTGCAAAACACAGAGGACACTGAGATAAATTTTGACCTAAATCCTGCACGATTGCAGGATTTAGGTTCAAAAAAAGCGAGGTTTTATAGATGTTAAAAGTTAGCGGATTAGAAAAATCGTACGGCAGGCAGGATATCTTTGACAATGTCAGTTTTGTTATAAATCCAGGCGAAAGGGTCGGACTTGTAGGAAAAAACGGGCACGGAAAGACTACCCTCTTCAGAATGATACTTGGACAGGAGCAGCCTGATGCCGGGGTCATCACCTACCCAAGCTATTACACCCTGGGCCATCTTTCCCAGCACATCCACTTCACCGGGGATACTGTCCTGAAGGAGGGATGCCTGGGGTTGAAACCAAATGAATACGGGATTGATGAGTCATACAAGGTAAAGGCCATCCTTACAGGTCTCGGATTTTCCGATGATGATTTCGACCGCAATCCGGGTGAATTTTCAGGAGGATATCAGGTGCGTATCAACCTTGCCAAGGTCCTGGCGTCTGAGCCTAACCTGCTGCTCCTTGACGAACCGACCAACTATCTTGATATCGTATCCGTAAGATGGCTGATCAGGTTTCTGCGGGAGTGGCCGAATGAGCTGATGATAATCACCCATGACAGGGATTTCATGGACAACGTGACAACCCACACCATAGGCATCCACCGCAGCAAGATAAAGAAGATTGCCGGCAATACTTACAAGCTGTATGAGCAGATAGCTACTGAAGAGGAGGTTTACGAGAAGACCCGAGTAAACGACGACAAGAAGCGGAAGGAGATAGAGGAGTTTGTTAACCGGTTCAGGGCAAAGGCCACCAAGGCCAGGGCCGTGCAGTCCAGGATCAAGGCCCTTGACAGGATGGGAAAGCTCGAAAAGCTTTCAGACATTAGGACCCTTGACTTTGAATTCAACAACCTGTCAGTGGGCAAAAACGACCGTATAGCCATTATCGGAAAGAATGGGAAGGGGAAGACCACCCTTTTGAACATACTGTCAGGGGAGCTTCAGCCCAGGAGAGGCTCAGTAAGCCACCATCCGAATATCAAGATCGCTTATTTCGGCCAGACCAACATCAACCGCCTTGTCCCTGCAAAGACCGTAGAACAGGAGATAATGGAGGTACATCCAGACCACAACAGAGGGGTAGCCAGAAGGATAGCAGGTATCATGATGTTCAGCGGAGATGCAGCCCTGAAAAAGATATCGGTCCTTTCAGGCGGAGAAAAGAGCAGAGTGTTGCTGGGAAAGCTCCTCGTCACCCCTGCAAACATCCTCCTTCTGGATGAGCCTACCAATCACCTTGATATGGACTCCATAGACTCCCTGACAGAGGCCGTTGACGCCTTTGAGGGGGCCGCCATAATAGTGACACACAGCGAGTTGATACTCCATACCATTGCGACAAGGCTCATAGTATTTGACGGCGGGGAGGTCAACCTGTTTGAAGGGACATACCAGGAGTTCCTGGACAGTGTTGGATGGAAGGACGAGGAGAACACAGAGGCGGCCATAGGCAAGAAGAAGGGGATGCCTGGTAAAAAGGTGGTTGGAGAAAAGGAGGCAAAAAAGGCCAGGGCAGATCTTGCATCCAGCCGCACCAAGGTCCTTGGGAATCTTCAAAAAAAGATTTTAGAAATAGAGACGGCCATTATACAGCTGGAAAAGTATATGGAAAATGACAGCCAGGCCATTCAGGAGGCATCGGAAAAGGGTGACGGAGAGGCGCTCTCCACCCTGTCAATCTCCATCCATGAATCCACCAAAAAGCTCAATGCGCTTTTCAACGAGCTGGAGGTACTGACTATTGAGCATGATACAAAGGCAAAGGAGTTTGATGAAAAGGCAGGTGGCCACCAGTAACGACAAGCTCACTTGAGCCACTTGTTAGATGCTATCTAATCTCTTTTTCAATAAATTCGGGCTTCTCTTGCCGTGAAGCACTGCAATGACTACTATCTTTCTTCCTTCAATAAAATAGATGATTTTGTAAGGAAACCTTTTGATGAGATGTTTTCTTGCTCCTCTGTATTCAACCGGATGGATTTCAGGATTTCTCCTGATGAAATTGATTCCCGCATCAACCTGTAAGAGGAAGTCATGTCCCAAGCCTGTCCTATTGTTTTCATACCAGACAAAGACCTCCTTTAAGTCATCTTCAGCTTCGGGCCTTACAATGACGCTATGTTTCACCGCTTACTCGCGATTCTCTTGTAGACATCCTCCCACGGAGAGCCTAAATCAGGGTTTCTATGGTAAGCCTCCAGCCGTTCATCTATTATCCTTTTTTCATCTGCCGTTAATTCTATAACCTCCGGTTCACTTGCTATGGTATCCCAGATGTCCTCTACAAGTTGAATTCTTTCAGGGATTGACAGCGAAAGGCTATCTGTGGCTGTTATCTGTCTCATTGTTTTTACCTCCCTTTAATTTTTAGAATATTTTATCAGATTGTTCACTCTATTGGAAGCCTTGTCTGGCCGCAATTCGAATAGTACAGGGTTCAAACCTATTTATGTGATATCTATTAATGAGAACCCGTCCCCCGGTTTAGTTTTTTCTTATATTGCAAGACCTGACCCCAATTTTTTTCCTGTGGGCCTGTTCTTTCTCCAATAGAGTTGTCATTGCTTTACCCCCTATGTTTAGAAGGTTACCAAAAGAGCAGTGAAAAATCAATTATTCAGTCATGCCTTTTAATTAAATCTGTCACCTGAGCCTCTTGCAAAAGTCCCCTTTTGTGTCATTCCGAGCGAAGTTGTAGAAACATGGCTTCAGACATGTTAGCAGGCCTAAAGGCCTGTTTCTACGGGATAAAAAAATCCCCGGCTGAAGTTAACTCCCGCTGGTCGAAATGACAAAACTGCGTTTCTTAGAGTTTTGCAAGTGCCAGTAATTTATATATTGTTTCGGAACTGACACCATTTTCCCCATTTTCCACCATTTTTCCAGCAGGTTGTCAACAATGTAGTTTTGACCCTCCTTTTTTTCATTGACAAAAAGGTATAGTTGTAGTAAGGCATATATTTATGGCGCTTACAGGCAAGACAGAGATTGAGGCAGAGATAAAGAAGGCTCTGGAAAAGCCGGGGGTGAAAGAGATGAACATTGATGATTTGAAAGATGCCGTAGAGATTAGTGACAATATATACTGGGTAGGTGAAAGGACAAACTCTGTTTTAGAGAGGAATATTTATTTAAGGGTCTTTAAAAATGCCGGACAATCCATAAATATGGTGATAGATCCCGGCCCGCCTGAGGATCTGGATATACTTACGAGAAAGGCCGGTAAGATAATCGGCGACATACGAAATATTCATATAGCGTTTATCAATCATCAGGACCCGGATGTTGGGATGAACGCCGCATATCTTCAGAGGATGCGTTCCAAGATGATGGTTATGGCCACCGATGATACATGGAGGCTTATAAGATTTTATGGACTCAATCAGCAATATTTCAAATCAGTCAACAGCTTCAAAGGTTATCAGGTAGTCCTTCCCACCGGCCATGCGCTGAAATTTATTCCCACTCCGTTCTGTCATTTTAAAGGCGCATGTATGCTCTATGACATAGAGAGCAGAATACTTTTTTCGGGAGACCTGCTCGGCGGCACAGGCGGCGCTTCCGGTTTATACGCAACCGATGCCAATTGGGAGGGCGTTCAGATTTTTCATCAGCTCTACATGCCCATAAAAGAGGCTATCCAGAGGGCAATAGACGCTATATGGGCTTTAGAACCGAAACCCATTGCCATAGCCCCGCAACACGGCGGCATTCTGCAAGGAGCAGTTATGGAGCAGTTCCTGGAGCGGCTTTATCGGCTTCCTGTGGGGCTTGATCTTTTACGTGAGGATAAGGTTAAATTTGCATATATCAACGCAATAAATAATATACTGCATGAGATAAAATCAAAAATAGGAGAGTCATTCTTTGCCAAAGTTCAAAAAAAATTCCATATAGACGGCAGCTTTCCTGATTTAATAAAGTTGAAAGAAGACATGGTAGTTGATATCAGTGTAGATGCGATGACCGGTTTTAAAATCTTTGTGAATGCCCTAACCGTGGAAGGGGAGACGCAGGAGATTAAGAATATCCTTGAAATGCTGGTTGTCAGAGGGTTGCTGGACAATAACCTTCCTCTGATGGAATTCCACAAAGATGAGGAATTTGATGAAGTGGAACTGTTTGAGGCATGAAAATCTAATGGAGGAGCCTCTTGCAAAAATATAAAAAAGTTGTCATTCCCGCATTGTTTAAGCGGGAATCCGGTGTTTTATTATAGAAAATCAGTTCCGTCCCCGAATGGTTAATCTGGGAGCCTCTTGCAAAAGTCCTTAACCACAGGGACACCGAGAAAAGATGAGAGGCACAGAGGACAAAATTATAATATTTAAGAAAAACCTCTGTGTTTCTCTGATTAATCTCTGTGAACTCTGTGGTTCAAATAGTTTTGCA
>JACQYJ010000164.1 GCA_016208525.1 Deltaproteobacteria bacterium
TGGATGAAAAGATGGCTGCTGAGAAAGGCGACTATATAAAAGGCAGTTATATTTATGAAGATTTTATATAGTATCTGTAAGTCAGAATAGCTTTGTGGCTGGCCCAACGGCCTTCCGATCAGGGGCAGATAGCCATAATATTGCAGGTCCAGCAGGGCCCCATAAAGGATGCTGCTTAGTGAGGCAGTAAGAAAAACCAGCCTCCCATGAAGGACTATGCCTGCCCCCATGATGATAAATATGTAGAGGAAGGAAAATATGCTGTCTATGCCGCCTGTAACATATACAAGGGCCGTAGCAAGAAGCATATCTGCGACAACCTGTATATCGGCAAACAGGTCTATTTCTTTTACAACTGTTATGGTGATAAGAGAGAGGATGGTAAAAAGATAGCTTGTCCCTAATAGCACATAGATGGGTATAATGGAATGGGGCAGAAGAGTTCCGCCCTCTTTAGGGTGGATTAATGCCGTGGCCCCCATAAGGAGGGTGACGATGACCATCCTGTAGGTCATCAGCCATATCACCCTTTTTTTCAGATCATCCCCGTGAGGTCCTGTTGACATGTCATGTTTCGGCAGGGGCAAACCTTGTGTTTGCCCCTTGCCCTATCCGGCCGCTCCGGCCCGAGAAAATCTTATTGAGCATATTGTCAAGAGCGCCTGTAGCCTCTCCTACCGATATCATCTGGCACACCATGGATGGAAATACGCCGCTCTGAGCGAGTGGCTCGGATATCGTTTTTCCTGCGCTGATGCTTTCCCTGGTCTTCATTATGGCCGTCTCTACGGTCATGTTCCCGGCGGTCTTCGCGACTATCTCAAGGCCGTCCATAATCGGGACCCCGCTGGTTATCATGGTCCCCAGGGTCCTGGTAAACTTTGCAACTGCAACCTTTCTCAGTAAGTCGCCGAAGACCGGCAGTTTAAGCACCAGTTCATCTACAACCTTCTTGCCGCCATGTGTGGCGTAGTATTTCTTGAACCCAAAGAATGCTCCATAGGCCGAAACTCCCATGACCCACCACCACTTCTGAACAAATTGGCTCATGCCTATAACTATCTGGGTAGGCATCGGCAGGGCCTGGCCGAAGTCAGCAAACATCGATTCAAATATCGGGATGACGAACACCAACAGACCTACTATAACTACAGCAGCTATGGTGATAATGCTAATCGGGTACACCATAGCTCCTTTGACCTGGCTCTTCAGCTTCATCGCCTTCTCTATATATGCGGCAAGCCTGTTCAGGATGGTGTCAAGTATGCCGCCGACCTCTCCGGCAGCCACCAGGTTGACGTAAAGATTGTCAAAGACCATAGGGTGTTTCTTTAAGGCATCGGCAAATGTGGAGCCGGATTCAACATCGCTCTTTACCTGTGTCAGTACAGCCTTAAAACCCTTGTTCTCCTGCTGCGAGGAAAGTATATCGAGGCACTGAACAAGCGGGAGGCCTGCGTCTATCATCGTAGCAAACTGGCGGGTGAAGACCACCAGGTCCTTTGTGGAAACCTTTGCCTTGGAGGGCTTGATATCCGCAGTCTTGACCTTTACTGCCGTAGATATAATCCCCTGTCTTGAAAGGCTGGCATTAACTGCCGTCTCATTAACGGCCTCCATCTCCCCTTTCTTGACCTCGCCTTTCCTGTTCTTCCCTTCCCATGTAAAGACTGGCATGTTTCCTCCGTATGGTCGGGGACAGTCCCTATTCTACGACTTCGCTGCGCTTCGTCCGTAAATAGGGACAGTCCCCTCGGTTCATAAGCTGTAGAAACATGGCTTCAGCCATGTTCACAGGCCTAAAGGCCTGTTTCTACGTTACACTGTTTACGTCTCACGTCTCACGGTATTTTAAGGCCTTTGCATTGGCGGTCTCTGTACTCCGGCCTGGGGCGCCCCTCCAAGTATCTGTCTCAACTCATCCTGATCTGTAGTGTTTCCCATGGCGTCATCAAGGGTTATAAACCTTTTCTGATAAAGGGAGGCCAGGGACTGGTTCATGGTCTGCATCCCGAACCTGGACTGTCCCACCTGCATCTGGGAGTATATCTGATGTATCTTGTCTTCCCTGATCAGGTTTCTTATCGCAGAATTCGGGACCATTACTTCAAGAGATAAAGCCCTTCCTCCGCCTATCTTTGGGACAAGGGTCTGAGAGAGTACCCCCTCAAGGACAAAAGAAAGCTGAGCCCTGACCTGGGACTGCTGACCGGATGGAAAGGCGTCTATCATCCTGTTCATGGTCTGGACACAGGAGTTGGTATGCAGGGTGGCAAAGACCAGATGGCCCGTCTCGGCAACTGACAGGGCCGCCTCGATGGTCTCCAGGTCTCTCAGCTCCCCGATAAGCACAATGTCAGGGTCCTGTCTAAGTATATATTTAAGCGCCTTCTTGAAACTCTCGGTATCAGCCCCGACCTCCCTCTGGTTAACAATACATCCCTTATGAGGGTGGAGAAACTCTATCGGGTCCTCTACGGTGATTATGTGGCCGTGGGTCTCCGTATTTATCTTGTCGATCATTGCAGCCAGTGTGGTTGACTTGCCGCTTCCAGTCGGCCCGGTAACAAGCACCAGTCCCTTCGGTTTTTTACATAGGTCATTAACAATGGCGGGGAGCCCAAGCTCCTGAAATGTCTTTATCTGGAAAGGGATCGCCCTGAAGGCTGCAGCAACAGCTCCCCTCTGCATAAATATATTGGCCCTGAATCTGGAGAGGCCCTTTACTCCGAAAGAGAGGTCGAGTTCGTTTTCCTCCTCAAACTTGTGTTTCTGGGCGTCAGTCAATATGCTGTAGCACATCTGTTTCGTGTCAACAGGAGTGAGCGGAGGGATGTCCAGCGGCACCAGTTCACCGTCTATCCTGATCTGTGCTGGAGTTCCTGTTGTTATGTGCAGGTCTGAGGCTTTCCTCTCCATCATTATTTTAAGCAATTCATGCAGATTCGCCATTTAAGCTCCTTGTTTAGGTTTCACCTTATTCCTTCACTGAGCACCTTACCACCTCTTCAGGTGTTGTAACTCCAGCCATCATTTTTTTTATGCCGCTCATTCTCAGGCTGTCCATCCCGAGCCTTGAAGCCTCACGCCTTATTTCTGCTGTGGATGCGCCGTTCAGTATCAGTTCCTTGATCTCATCATATATCGGCATGACCTCGTACAGGGCTATCCTGCCCTTGTAGCCGTTGTTGCAGTTGGAGCACCCTTTTCCCTTATAAACGGTAAATGTCCCGATCTTGTCTTTAGGCACCCCCAGGTCCAAAAGGGCATGTTCCGGCACTTCAAAAGGCTCCTTGCACTCAGTGCATATCTTCCTCGCAAGCCTCTGGGCAAGGATCAGGTTTGTCGCAGAGGCAACGAGAAACGGCTCTATACCCATATTAAGGAGCCTGTTTATAGTTCCAGGGGCATCGTTCGTGTGAAGAGTGGAAAGGACCATGTGGCCGGTCAAAGCGGCCTTAACTGCTATCTCGGCAGTCTCAAAGTCCCTGATCTCTCCCACCATTATTATATCGGGGTCCTGTCTGAGGAACGACCTGAGGGTGGCTGCAAAGTTTAGCCCTATATCCTCTTTCATCTGCACCTGGTTTATTCCCTGCAGATTAAACTCAACAGGGTCCTCGGCAGTTATGATATTTTCTGATTCCTTGTTCAGTTCACTCAGGGCAGAGTAAAGGGTAGTTGTCTTTCCGCTACCTGTAGGACCGGTAACAAGGACCATCCCGAACGGTTTATGGATAGCGTGCATGAAGTCCTCAAGCTGCTTTTCCCCAAAACCGAGCTTCGTCATGTCAAGCTGGAGGTTTGACTTGTCGAGTAGACGCATGACGACCTTTTCGCCGAAGAGTGTCGGCAGAACAGAGACCCTGAAATCCATCGTCTTCTTTGCGCCCATCTTCAGTTTTATCCTGCCGTCCTGGGGGAGCCTCCTTTCAGCGATGTCAAGGGAGGCCATAATCTTTATCCTCGAAGTAATAGCATTCCTTATCTTAATGGGGAGACCCATAACTGTCTTGAGAGAACCGTCAAGGCGGTATCTGACCCTGAAAGTTTTTTCGTACGGTTCTATATGGATATCGCTGACCCCGGTCTTTGCCGCCCTTATCAGGATACCATTCACAAGCTTGACAATAGGCGCCTCCACATCCCCAGCTAATGACTCTTCTGAAACCTCCTCCTCAACGACCTCCACATCATCTATCGCGCCGGTAACAAGGGAGTCAAAGTCATCCACGTCAACCACGCCGCCTGTTTCAAGCTCGTCACTAAACTGGTCTACCTGTTCCTTATCGTCCATGGAGTAATCCTTGGCGTCTAACTGGAGTTTTTTTTCTTCCTTCCCCTTTCCGGCCCCCATATAATGCTTTTTGATGGAGTCTATGATGGAGCCTTCCGCAGCGACAACCGCCTCGACATTGTATCCGGTCATGAACTTGATGTCGTCTAAGGCAAAGATATTGGATGGGTCGGACATGGCCAGGATTATGGTGGAGCCTGCCCTGTTTACAGGGATTATCATATATTTCTTGGCGACATCGAGAGGTATGAGTTTTATCAGGGAGGGGTCTATATCAAATTCTGAAAGGTTTATGGCAGGCACATTGTACTGCTTGCTAAGAAATGCGGTAAGCTCCTCTTCTTTGAGGAAACCCAGTTTAGTCAGGTTGAACCCAAGCCTTCCGCCGGCAGCCTTTTGCTCCCCCAACGCCTTCTGGAGCTGCTCCTGAGTAATTAGGTTTGCCTTTACTAAAAGTTCTCCAAGCCTGCTTGACATATCCCCTCAAATTATTATAAGTGGCTAAATTCTAAATAATCTTGCGCCCTTTGTCAAGGTTAATCACCTGACAAATTCATCAGGGAATAACTCTGCCATGCTCTCCCTGACGCATCCTTCTATCTCAGCTGCAGTGGAAAAGGCCATGACATCTCTCAACAGTTTTTTTGCTTCGCTTGCAGACATTGCCCTTACAATCTTCTTGACCCAGGGGATGACAGGCGCATTCATTGAGAGCTCATCCAGCTCCAATCCGAGCAGTATCGGCACATAAGCCGGTTCCCCTGCCATCTCGCCGCACATGCTTACCTTGATCCCTGCGGCATGGGCCGAGTCCACTATACCTTTTATTATCCTGATTATTGCCGGATGCAGCGGCTCGTACAGATAAGCCACGTGCTCATTCACCCTGTCTATGGCCAGGGAATACTGGATAAGGTCATTTGTGCCTATACTGAAGAAATCTACCTCCCTTGCAAGAATATCTGCAATAGACGCAGCTGAAGGAATCTCCATCATTATACCGACCTCCATCTCCCTGTCGTACGGTATGCCTTTAGAATCAAGTTCCTTCCTTAACTCTTCCAGTATCCCCTTGGCCTGCCTGAGCTCCCGCATACCGGATATCATAGGGAACATTATTTTAAGCTTCCCGTATGCGCTGGCGCGCAGTATCCCCCTCAGCTGGATCCGGAATAACTCAACCTCTTTAAGAGAATACCTTATCGCCCGAAGTCCCATGGCCGGGTTTATCTCCTCTGGCCACTCGATATGTGAGACCATCTTGTCTCCCCCCATATCCAGTGTCCTTATGGTTGCTGAATATGGGGCAACCCCTTCTGCCAGCTTCCTGTATGTCTCGAAGTGCTCTTCCTCCACAGGAAGCCTCTTCCCCATATAAAGGAATTCCGTCCTGTAAAGCCCGATCCCCTCTGCTCCGTGCTCCCTCAGTGAAGGTATCTCTTCCGGCAGTTCAATATTTCCTGCAAGCCTCACACAGTGGCCATCCTTAGTCACAGCAGGCAGGGACCTGAACCGGAGCAGCTCTTCCTCAAAATACTGATAATTCTGGCTCCTTTCAAGGTAGGCCTTAAAAACGCTCTTTGGCGGGTTTATTATGACTACCCCCGTCATTCCGTCCAGCACAACGATATCCCCGGGCATTATCTGTTGGGTTACGTTATCAAGGCCTACTACCGCCGGGATCTCAAGGGACCTCGCAACTATTGATGTATGGGATGTCCTCCCCCCTATATCGGTGACAAAACCAAGGATTTTATCCTTTTTCATCTGAGCGGTATCGGATGGGGTAAGGTCATGGGCGACTATAATAACCTTCTCCTTAATATGCGATAGCCCTTCATGCTTCTTACCTACGAGATTTCTGAGGACCCTTTCCCCTATCTGCTCTATATCGCTCTTCCTCGCCCTCAGGTACTCATCCTCTATCCTGTCAAATATCTTGGAAAGGTTGTGCATGTGCCTCTTCAGCGCGCCTTCCGCTCCGATAAGCCTTTCCCTGATGTTTTTTATGGTGTCATCAATCAGCATCCTGTCTTCAAGGATAAGGAGGTGGGCATCTATGATATAGACATGCTCCTTGGCGCCCTCTTTAAGGAGTTTATCCTTAATCCTTTGGAGCTGTAACTTGGATTGCTCCACGGCCCTCCTGAAGCGGTTTACCTCCTTTTCGACCTGGGCCTTCTTGATAGGCCTTTCTTCAACCTCGACCCGTCCCCGCTCTATCAGATGGGCCCTGCCAATGGCAATTCCAGAGGAACCCCCGATCCCCTTGAGGATTATGTTCTCCCTTTTCTTAGCCAATCAGTCCTCCAGACCTTAAATTTGATGCACTCGTAAAAAGTCAAAAATGCAGAAAATCACCTTTGATTCATTCGTAAAAAGTCTTTTCTGTGGTTCTACAAGCTCACCACGAACGGAATAAAGTCAATGATTTCAACCAGACCACCGTTCGCCCTGAGCTTGTCGAAGGGTGATCTGTGACTTTTTACGACTTCGTCTTGATTCATTCGTAAAAAGTCTTTTCTGTGGTTCGACAGGCTCACCACGAACGGA
>JACQYJ010000165.1 GCA_016208525.1 Deltaproteobacteria bacterium
GTAATTTCGGACTTTTGCAATTGCCTCTGACTTTAAAAATTAAGGGAACTCCAGTAAAAAGGCATTCTAATTCATATTTTCAATATTAAATCCATCGATCATCGGTAATAACAATTTGATTATTAGAAAAGTTTGACTATAATGTCGGTAGGTGCGATTCAGGAAAATCTATGCGGGGGCTATGTCTATTTTGAAGGACTTATTTCCAACACGATGGGGCGGGATCAGCAGGGATGCTCCCAGGCTTACCGAAAAGGCCCGTGCCGGCGGCTGAGCTGCGAAACTAAGTCCGGGTGACTTAGAGGAGATTCTTAAGGGCCTGCCCACAGAAAAACATCCAGACCTTCTTCTTGGGGTAGAGAACTGGGCGGATGCGGCGATCTATCGCCTTTCGCCTGATATAGCGATCGTCCAGACCCTGGATTTCTTTACCGCCATCGTGAACGACCCTTACGACTTCGGGAGGATAGCCGCCGCCAACTCCTTAAGCGACGTTTACGCCATGGGCGGAAGGCCGTTAACCGCCATGAACATCTGCTGCTTTCCGGTAAAGGAGATGGATAAGTCTCTCTTCCGCGATATTCTAAGGGGGGGAGCAGAGGTTATTCATCAGTCAGGAGCGGTATTGGCCGGAGGGCACAGCGTGGAGGATTCGGAGCTGAAGTATGGTCTTTCCGTAACAGGGGTAGTTCACCCTGAGCGATTTTTAACCAATGAAGGCGCCAGGCCCGGTGATAACCTGATTCTGACCAAACCGCTGGGCACAGGGATACTCTCAACAGCCCTTAGAAGCAGGAAGCTGGATGAAAAAACGACCAAAAAGATCACAGCAGTGATGGCTGAATTGAACAAAGGTGCGGCTGAGGCAATGATGGAGGTTGGGGTGAGCGCTGCAACTGATATTACAGGATTCGGGCTTATTGGCCATGCGCTTGTGATGGCCAGGGCCAGCAAGGTCGGCATGCGCTTACATGCCGGCAAGGCGCCCATTATCCATGAGGCCTTAACCTTTGCATCGCAAGGCTTCGTTCCCGCGGGAACCAGGCGCAATCGTCAATTCTGCTCAAAGCGCCTTGATATCGCAACCGGAGTAGACCCTTTACTGATTGATGTGCTGGCAGACGCCCAGACTTCGGGAGGCCTCCTGATATCAGTCCCGGAAAATAAGACCGCGATGCTGGTTCAAAGGCTTAAGGATAAGAATACACCTGCGGCAAGCGTCATCGGAGAAGTGCTGAGCGAGCCGGAAGGCGTGATCAAGGTGAGTTAATAGAGGCAATTGCAAAACTATTTGAACCACAGAGTTCACAGAGATTAATCAGAGAAACACAGAGGTTTTTCTTAAATATTATAATTTTGTCCTCTGTGCCTATCATCTTTTCTCGGTGTCCCTGTGGTTAAGGACTTTTGCAAGACGCTCCTCTTTATCCGTAACAGGAGGGTTAAATGCAGACATACTATTCACCGGAAGACCTTTCCAAATTCCCGACCATCGGAGAAGGGGCGCCTGAACTCTGGAAGAAGTTCTCAGAGTGGTACGGGGCGGTATTTGCCGAAGGGGCGCTCACAGAAAGGGAAAAGGCGCTGATTGCCCTCGCTGTGGCCCATGCAGTCCAATGCCCGTATTGCATAGACGCCTATACTCAGACATGCCTTGAGAAAGGCTCCAACAAGGAGCAGATGACCGAGGCCGTGCATGTGGCGGCAGCGATCAGGGGCGGGGCGTCTCTGGCGCACGGCGTTCAGATGAAAAATGTGATTGAAAAGATTTCCATGTAGGGAGTTTTATGCAACTCAAACCCTTTGATAAGACAATAGCCGGGAACAACCTATACCCTCTCACATCTACAGGGATCAACACATTACAGGTCAATGTCGGAAGACTCTGTAACCAGGCCTGCAAACACTGCCACGTTGAGGCCGGACAGAACAGGAAAGAGGTAATGTCAAAAGAGACAATGGAATTATGTCTCGGTATCCTGAAAAACACAGAGATCCCCACAGTTGACATAACAGGCGGGGCGCCGGAGATGAACCCGAACTTCATCTGGTTTGTTGAAGAGTGCGTGAAACTTGGGCGGCATCTGATGGTCAGGTCAAACCTGACCATACTGACTGAACCTGGATATGAGAGAATACCGGGGTTCTTCGCAGAAAACCAGGTTGAGGTAATAGCCTCTCTCCCGTACTACATTGAGCAGAACACCGATTCCCAGAGGGGCAAAGGTGTATTTCAGAAGTCCATTTCAGCCCTGAAAAAACTGAACGCCCTTGGATATGGCGACGGAGGTTCCGGGCTGATTATGAACCTTGTATTCAACCCCGGCGGCGCATTCCTTCCGCCCTCTCAGAAGGCCCTTGAGGCCGACTACAAGAGGGAGATGCAGAAGAGACACGGCATCTCCTTCAACAACCTCTTCACAATAACAAACCTTCCAGTAGGGAGGTTCCTTGTCTACTTGAATTCATCAGGGAACTTCGAGATGTATATGGGTAAACTTGTTGCCTCATATAATCCATCGGCAGCAACCAGCGTCATGTGCAGGAACATCCTTTCAGTGGGATGGGACGGGACGTTATACGACTGCGACTTTAACCAGATGCTTGGGCTGTCCGTAAATCATGGCGCTCCAACCCATCTAAAGGAGTTTGATCTTTCAAGTCTTTCAAACAGGCAGATTATAACAGGGATTCACTGCTACGGATGCGCGGCAGGGGCAGGGTCAAGCTGCGGGGGAGCAACGACTTAAATAATAGCGTAGAGGGTCACCCTATTCTCCCTCTCTACGCAAGGCGATTCATTCCAATTTCCGTATCAACTTCTCCGCAGCCTGTCTGTATATATTATCCCCGGAAACATTCATGTATTGTTTAAATATGCCTGATCCATAAAATCTATTCCTTTTAAATGTAAAACCTTCTTTTGTTCATTGTCGTCTATTTTTACTGCCTGACCTATCTTAAGCTCTCCCATAGAGAGCAATATCCTGCTCTTAAATCTTGCGCCCTCAAGGATAAACCGCTTATCTGATTTTGCCTCGCTTAATGCCTCGTTATAGTACTCTTCAGCCTTTTCAAAATCTCCCCTGCTCCGGCTTATATTTGCAAGATCATACACAACCTGATGCTTTGGCCCATTCAAATCGAGCGCTTTATATAAGACTTTTTCTGCTTCTGTTTCCATTTTACTTTCAATAAGAGACCTGGAATATGTAACCGATACATTTATTGAATCAGGAGACTTGTTATAGGCGTCAGTCCAGAAGCTGAGGTTATCGTTCCATAATCTGCTTCTATGATAAGTTGCAAGGGCAAGGGACACAAGTAAGCCTATCCCAACAATTGAAGCAACCCGTTTTTTTTCATAACTCAGTCTGTCTGTAACCTCAAAATATGCCATTGACGTCATTACACTTAAAGGGACGAGGGAAAAGTAAAGATACCTTTCTGCCCATCTTGTCCAGGCTATATCGGTAAAAGATATTAAAGCAGCCGGGCCTATTCCAAGCAGCGCCCATAAAAGGAAAAAGCTATATTTTCTCAAACTATTAATGCAGATGGAAATAACTAAGAACATGATTACTGCAAACCCAAAAAAGGCATAGATGGGAATGTTGATATCTTCTATCACAAGTTCTAATGGGAATGGATAAATAAACTTTTTTATGTAAAACCCGAAAGACGCGAGAAACGCTAAAGTAGAAGAGGGAATGTCGGAAGATATGCCGCCTTTAATGAGTCCCAGACTCATATCTTTAGCATCCAGGAATATGAGTCTCAATAGAATATATGCAGGAATAATTGCAGTAGAGACAATAAAAATAATTTTCTTCTTCCCCATCGTAACGTTCCAATATATGCGTGAATAGGCTGTCTCCCACACAGCGATAATAATAGGAATTGCAACCCCGACTTCTTTTGACAGGGCTGATGCCAGAATACAGAAGAGCGAAAAAGGAAGAAGATACCACCTGTTTTTTAGTCGGGCAGATAAATAGAGCCAGAAAGCCAATAGGCCCCACATCGTTGCAAGGGGATCCGTTCTTCCGCAAATCCAGGCAACCGACTCAACTGCAATGGGATGGACTCCGAAGATAATTGCCGAAAGAATCGCAATCTCTTCAGAGCGTGGGTTGTTCTTAAATATAAGCCTTACAGTCAGATACACAAGGGTAATATTAAAGGCGTGTATTAATAAGTTTGTCAGCCGAAAACCAAATGCATCGGCGCCCCACAACCGTTGATCAATGAGAAAACTAAGCTCTGAAAATGGTCTGAAATACTTGCCGGAGCCACCTGGACTAAAGACCTCTTTAAATTGCAGGTCATGATTTAGAATAAAATCCATAAGGTTGACGTCGTCAATGTTGAAGACGTTGGGATGGAAAAAGATTTCAAGAATGGAAGGATAATAGAGGGCCGTTGCTACCGAAAACAGCAGCATGACAATATAAACTGGTCGTATTTCTTTCAGCATCTTCATATCATATCTCAATTTACGATTATTACAATACCTGATAAAGACCGTCGGTCAGGATTTAATTCCCCACCCTGGCCCTCTACCCACAGGGCATAAACCCTTGAAAGGGAAGAAGTAATATTCCCTCCCCTTCAAGGGGGAGATTGAGAGGGGGATGGATGACCCCCAAATATTTTACTCTCTTTACAATTCCAAAGTAGTGGTTTAGAATTGTAACCATGAAAATTAATCGTATTATTTATAAAGAGTTGGCAAATGAGATAAGTAAACCCTTTATCTCTATCCTCATCGGCCCACGGCAAGTTGGCAAGACATTTCTTATGCGTCAACTGGCAGAGGAATGCCGGCTGAATGGCTTAAAGGCGCTATTTCACAATCTTGAGGACCCTGATGACCTGCGCTCCTTCAGCGGTGACGAAGACCAGCTTATCAGGCAACTGAAGAATATAGACGTTGATGTGCTGTTTCTGGATGAATTCCATTACCTGAAAAACGCGACGCGCATTTTCAAAGTCCTGTACGATTCCGGTATGAAGGTGAAGATATTCGCCTCCGGGTCGTCGTCAATGGAAATTCACAAGCACCTGAAGGAGAGCCTGGCCGGGAGGTTCCGCCTGAGCCTCGTGCATCCGCTGTACGGGAAGGAGACGCAGCAACTGCCCGGATATTCTTTTGAAGAGTTTCTGCGCTTCGGTGGTCTTCCGGGGTTGACTCACGAGCAGGGGGCCGCAGACAAGATGGCGCTATTGAAGAATGTGCTCCAGACATACCTTCTCAAGGATATAAAGGCGCTCATAAGAGAAGAGAACATAAGGGCATTCAACAGCCTGCTCTATAGCATCGCCCAGAACCAGGGGCAGGTTGTTACCATCGCCGCCCTGGCGCGTGAGGTGGGTCTCTCCGAACCTGCGGTAAAACATCATCTCGAACTAATGGCTCAGACGTACGTCTGCTTCCCTATAGACAGTTACTCCCGCAACCTGGCGAATGAACTGAAGAAGGTGAAGAAGTATTATCTGTACGACACAGGGATCAGAAACTGCATCCTGAACGATTATTCCCCGCTGGATGACCGTCGGGACAAAGGCACGATCATCGAATCGTTTGTGGCGCTTTCGGTGATCAAGCAGTTGAAGGTTAACATGGAGGTAAAGTTCTGGCGGACACGGCAAGGTGACGAGGTGGACTTCATCCTGCTCAAGAACAGGATTCCTGTGCCAGTGGAGGTGAAATACAGCCTTCCCGGACCTGTTGTCCCCGACGGGATACGGAAGTTTCTGCAGAAATACCCCGATGCGCCGTTTGCGCTCGTCTTTTCAAAAGATGCGATGGGAGAGGTAGAATGCTGTGGTCGGCCAGTGCGGTTTCTTGAATGGAGCGCGGCGGAGGAGATAGAGTATTTGCGGAGCGTGGAGTGAGGGTGCCTTGCAGACGCGATATGCCGCAGATGTGAAGATTAGGCGAAGAATCAGATGGCTACGGACAAAAAAGCTCATTATTCAGAATAAAATCCATCAGGTTGGCGTCGTCAATGTTGAAGATGTTGGGTTTAAGGAATATTTCAAGAATGGAGGGATAATAGATGGCTGTTGCAACTGAAAACAGCAGCATGACAATATAAACTGGTCGTATCATGGATAGAACTGGTTTTCCGTATAATAGGCTTCGAGAGAGTTTTTGAAGTGTTTTAAATCGCTGACTGCTGCGGCATTATAGCCTCTCTGCCTGTATGCGGCAAACTGAGGGAGGGCTATCGCAGCCAGGATACCGATAATGGCAACAACAATTAAAAGTTCGATTAAGGTAAATCCCTTATCTTTTATTATTTTAATTAATATCATCTTTAGCCTGGTTGCTTTCATACAAATAAAAACGGAGTGTGAAGATTCACACTCCGTTTTGCCTAAAAAGAGAATCTACATTGAAGTCCAGCCAGACACTGACGTACCAGAACCGGTTGGTAAAGTTGGCACCTCCGTATCTGTAAAGGCAGCAATCGTAGAGTCCTTCGCATACATACCTGTATCGGTGCTTATTGCGCCAAATTTCTTACTTCCACTGCTATGCTTTGTGCCTATCGTATAGTACGCAAAGCCTGTGCCGAGGGTCGTTCCAGACGTATAGCCCATAAATACGTTTTTTGACAGGTTGAAACCGGTAACACCGGAAGGAATAATTTTTTGAAAAGCCAATGCGAATGCACTCGCTGCAAATAACATTGATAGAATCCCTGTAAGAAGAAATACTTTTTTCATAATTACACCTCCTGAATTATTTAACTCAATACATCCGTTTTTAACTCTTTGTGTGCCTGCATTTTATTATGGGTAATACTGATTGTCGGCATAATACGCCTCGAGAGATGTCCTGAAGTTCTTCAGGTCGCTGGTGGCGGCGGCGTTATAGCCCCTCTGTCTGTAAGCCGAAAACTGCGGAATAGCAATTGCCGCAAGGATCCCGATGATCGCGACCACGATCAGGAGTTCGATCAGGGTGAAACCCTTTTCGCTTTTCATTTTGAATTTGCTTAACATTTTTTACCTCCTTTTTTGAATTAGATATTCGTGTTAGTTGTTAGTGTTAGAAAAAACCCTTCCTCACCTCCTTTTGATTTTGAATAATGATAAAGTCGTAAAAACTCTTATTTTCACAGCCGAGGCGCCGAGGCACAGAGAAAAACTCAACAATTTCAAGGTCGTTAACTCTGCGTCTCAGTTTAGGTCTCACACCATATTGTCGGCGGTCTTCTTAATGCCGTGCAGTGACTGATATTTTGCGATTAACTCACGGACAGCAGATACTAATTGAACAGGTATCTCTATGAATGTCTGCGTCCTGTCCTCATAGGCTGCCTCATCTTCTGTTAGGGCCTCTTCTTCAGTTTGCATTTCATAGTGTGCAATGACCCCCTGAACCTTTTTCTCATCCCATCCTTTTGGGAACTTGTTCTTCTTCATCTCTTCTTTTTCCTCCTTCTCTTATAGGCCGATAATGGCTTCCCAGTCAGTCCAAAGGCGGTGATCACAAATATACTTCCTGGTTCAGGGTCCACAACATATACAACCCTCAGATAGCGCCCTCCGCCGGTTTGCCCGATTGCAACCCTTGCGCCATCCTTTCCCGGACGATCTTCCCCTGGATTGAACATTACATCTTCTACATCTTCTTCAGATATATCATGGTTGTAAATATGGGGCACGCTTGTTTCAGGGTCTATATAATAGCGGATTTTCATGTTTTGGACTTATCCTAATGCGCTTATTATGGAGTAACGCTGCCTTTTTGTCAAGGAAGGTATTGGAAGTATTGGGAAGTATTGTAGGGTATTGGGGTCAGACTTTGATAATTTGCTATTAACTCGATTGTAATGCTGGGGTATTGGGGTCAGACTTTGATAATTTGCTATTAACTCGATTGTAATGCTGGGGTATTGGGGTCAGACTTTGATAATTT
>JACQYJ010000058.1 GCA_016208525.1 Deltaproteobacteria bacterium
GACAAAACCTTATCAAATAAACATTTAAACATTATGAGCAGTTCACCCAAAAGGTGATTCTAATGCTTGTCGAAAAATCTTTTAATTACTTGCTCTTAGTCCGTGAAAGTCAGTGGCAAATGCTTTTTTTAGGTTAATAGGAAGACTCGGTATCAATTACCACATCATACTCATTACGGATAGCATTCCAGAGCTCCTTTGGCCTGTCATACAGATTTATATCCCTGACCTCCGGGCAGATAGAAAATACGCCGCAATTCCTTTTTTCCGCAAGTATGTCAATCTGGGGGTCGGGGTATTTTGTCTTTATGGCTTTTATTGCAGGGATAAGAAGAACGGCATCGCCAATGCCGCCTGGGCGGATGAAAAGAATTTTATGAATCTCTGAAACATTTTTCCTCGGCACAATGAGCCTTGCTGCATGGACTAACGGCGTCCCAAGGAGCAGATCAAGGAGTTTGAGGAGAACTGTTTTTCCCATCTTAAAATCCTATCCGGCAATAAGCCTCCAGGGCAACGCCACAACCTTCTTATCCATCCACCTTATCTCATCGCCGTCACAAAGAAGAATGCCGAGCTTTGTCTCAGGGTACTCCTGGATGAACAGCCTTAACGCTTCTATATCCGAATATCTTGGAGTCGAGGAAAGCTTGATCTCTATCGCCAGCAGCCTTTTTCCGTGCTCCATCACAAAATCAACTTCCCTCCCTGTAACTGTTCGCCAGTAATACACGCGGGCAGCCGGGACAAGGGGTTCTGAAAGGGCTTTAAGGTGATGAAGAATGAAGGTCTCAAACAATGCGCCCTTTTCTTTGCTCTTGTGAAGGCTTCCGTAGTCAAACAGTCCGCTGAGATGGGAAGCAAGCCCTGAATCAAGCCAGTAGAACTTCGGGGCCTTGATCAGCCTCTTTGTTCTGTTTACGGAGAAGGCTGGAAGCCGCTCGGCCAGACAGGTTGTTTCAAGGAGGTTTATGTATCTGTGTATTGTCGGCTGACTTATGCCGGTATCCCGCGAAACTTCGGTCTGGTTCAGCATCTGGCCTGATCGAAGCGCCAGGGCCTCCATGACCTTCCTGAAATCAACCAGCGAATCAATCTGCGATATCTCCCGGAGATCACGCTCAAGGTATGTGGCAATATACCCTTGCCACCATCTTGCCACAGAACTTGACGATGTAAGAGACAAAAGCGGCGGCATGAACCCTCTGACTATGGTTTTGAAATGGTCTTCCTTGCTTTCCTTTTTTATCCTGCCTTCGGCGGGAACCTCTCCCTTAAAGAGCAGATTTAAGATATCGGCATTAGGCCTCCCTTCCGTTTCGCCGACGGTCATCGGGTATAATGTAAAATACACGGCCCTTCCGGCAAGGGTCTCGCTGACCCGCCGCATCAACAGGAGATTCGCGGAACCGGAAAGGACAAACTTCACCTTGCTTCTTTTGTTGTCAACCGCCATTTTCACTGCAGAAAGGAGTCTGGGGGAATGCTGCACCTCGTCAATTACTATCCTGTCGGTTCCGGCCCAAAGGGCCTGTGGGTCGGTGTCGGCCTGCCGTCTTATATCGTAATCATCCAGCGTAATATACCGCCATGACTTAACCGACTCAGCCTGTTGCAGTAATGTGCTCTTGCCCACCTGTCTGGCGCCCGTCAGCACAACAACAGGGAAGCCATGTATCGCAGCGTCAAATGAAGGCTCCAGCCAGCGTTGCCTGTATGCTAATTCTTTACTTGAATGATTATCATTCACGATACGAATAATAGTTTATTATATGGTTGCTGTCAAGACTTTTTGCAAAAAATGACTGAGAGAAAATATCCCAAAATTGCGCTTATCGGCAATAATCTCGATTTTAGCCTCAGGGTGTTTTTTCTTAATGACTTTTATTGAAGGGATAAGAAGAACGGCATCGCCAATGCCACCGGGGCGGATGAGGAGGAAATGACAAGGGTGGAGGGCGGGATCATGTTTTGGTTTTAATAAGTGGTATGAAACATTTATGAGAGGTAGGCCAAATAAACTGTCTACCCTCTTAAGTATTCGTATTTTTGTGTTCACAGAACGCAGTCCTTCTTTTTCCCTAGGCAGGAGCATCTCTACAGCATCCAGTACGGCATCAGATATATCCGTCCTTTTCCCTCATCGATGATATCAGCCTTATCGAACCTGCCCACAAGGATGCCAACCTGTTCCTTCTCCTTTTCAAGGAAGGAGCGAAGCCCTCTCAGGTGCTTTGCCTGGACACGTCTGTCGCTCTTAACCTCCACGGGCAATAGATGCTCAGGTGCCTCTATCACTATGTCCACCTCCTCCTTTGCCTTTGTCCGCCAGTAATGAAGTCTCGTCTCTCCCACTTCCAGCTGCCTTATCGCCGTATCCATACGTTCAAGGATCATATTCTCAAGGGCCATTCCCATCTGTCCAAGCCTTTCGAGCTGGGAGAGGCTGTTCAGGTTCAGCAGGCTGTTCCTGATGCCGAGGTCTGTGAAGTAGACCTTCGGGGTCTTCAGTATCTCGTTCCTCACGTTCCTTGAATATGTCGAAAGATTCTTCAGTATAAAGGTCTTCTCCAGGAGGATGCAGTATCTCTTTATGGTATCAACGGTCACCTCAAGCTCGGAGGCGATATTGGAATAATTGAGGAGGTCTCCTATCCTACCGGCCAGAAGCTCCATGACTCTCTGATATACCCATAGCTTGTCTTCCTTTACCAGGTTGCGTATATCCTGATCCAGATATGTCTCCCTATAGTTTTTTAGCAGGTCTGCCTTCTTTGCCGCATCATGAGCAAGGACAACCGCGGGTAGACTCCCGAATACGAGACAGTCCTCGAATACCTTCTGCATCCTTGTCTTATGAGGAAGTAGGCCTGCCTCCAACTTCATGAGCCGCTTCATGTCAGGGGCGTTTCCTGTAAGAAAAAGCTTCCATAGCTCTTTTTTATCAGGAGGCGAAAAATCTAAGACGTCAAAGGTTTCCCGTTCTGAGAAGGGAGAAACGGTGAGATTTAAGACCCTTCCTGCCAGGCTTTCCTTCACCTGGGCCTTAAGCTCCAGTGAGGCCGACCCGGTAATGACCCATTTTATGGGGTATTTCAGGTCGTAAAGGGACTTGACATACTCCACAAACCCCGGAAGCTTCTGCACCTCGTCAATAAAGAGATAGAGCGGTTCGCTGACGCTTCCCACCTCTTCACCGAGGTATCGCTCCACTATCTTCGTAAAAGAGGCATGGGAGGCAGATAACTCCTGACGGAGGGAAAGGTCGTCGAAGGAAAAGTAGAAGATACGGTCAGGCGCGACCTTCTCGCTGAGAAGATGGTCTATCAGCTGGAAGGTCAGCGTGCTCTTGCCTGTCTGCCTAAGACCAAGGAGGACAAGAATCTCCTTTTCCTTGAGGTATCTGACAGCCTTTATGTGGATGTCCCGCTCCACAATCCCGGCAGGAAGCTTAAATTTGCCGGTTTTCCACGCATTCCACGCATAAAAAAGGGCTTCATCCATTTAAGAGGCTCCTCGAAATTTTATTCAGAAATTTTCGAGTAATATCTCATTATTTGGGGATAAATGTCAAAATAAAAGTATGTGGTATGGTATGTGGTATTCAACAACCACCCAGACTGATACAAAAAAAGGAACGGGAGCGAAAAACCTGGGAATGTCCCATGTTTCCCCAGTGCTTTATTCGGGAATAATAAATCTATCCCCTTTTCCTGTCCCCTTTTCCTACAAGTATTTTGTGGAATGAACGGGATTTTACAAGAGGTTCGGGATTCAATATCTTGCAGGAGTCCCCTGCGTGGGAAGGAGCTTTTCTATAATCCCCTTTAGAAAGGTGATCTCGTCCTTTTGAGTCTCAAGGGCTGTTTCCATCTGGGCCTGCCTCTTCATCATCTGCCACTGCATCCGAAGGACAAACCCAAGGATAACCATTGAGATTGTAACAAACAAGCCAATCATCCACATCAGCATATCAAAACGTTTGTCCAATGATTCGAAACGGCTGTTCATTTCTGACCGCAAGCCTTTCTGCCCTTCATCAAGCCTCTTGATTTCGGCCTTCAGTTCCTTGATATCACCCCTGATATCTGCCAACCCTTCTATGATCTCCCTGTCCGATATGCGAGGGGCCGCATCTACGGCAAAGGCGGGAATACTTATAAAAACTAAGATAGCTGCAATTACAAGATTTCTCATGGTGTAAAACTTACCATCATCTGCATGTCGAGTCAATAAAAATCCGGCATTCTAACCGTCATTCTATCATTCGTAGCGACGCGAAGAATCTAAGATGCTTCACCTTTGGAGGGAGATGAAAATAAATCCCCTTTTCCCCCTCTTAAATTCTTTTGAAATAGCCTCGATCTTTATCATCTGCGTATCTATAACCCATGAATTGTCAGATTGTCTTTCCCACATAAAAAAAAGGCCGGGTTTCCCCGGCCTGTATAAATGGTCGCTGTCCCAATACTGTTCGGGATCAATATTGCTTGCATAAATACAGAGGCAAATAGTCCAAGACAATACCACAAGAAAAGTTATGTCTTATAGAGATCAATAGGAAAAAGCAATTAAAAGAGGGTGGCTGTTAGCTTAAAAAC
>JACQYJ010000159.1 GCA_016208525.1 Deltaproteobacteria bacterium
CCAGATAGGTGACAAATGCCTTACCGTCGGAGGCCCATGCAGGGGTTGAAAGGAGGAGTAAAAATAGACTCAGAATTTGCACAAGCGTTTTGTTCACACCTTCCTACTGCGGAGAATTGCCGTAACCCCTATGCAAAGGGCCAACAAGGCCAATCCCTGATACCTCACCCCGTACACCACCGGCGTCAAGGCCCATCTTGTGGCGGTCCTCAGGGCCTCGTGCTCGCGGATAAAGTCAGCAATCGGAGGTGATACTCTGTAATAGACGCTGACAAAGGTACGCCCCGGCGCATTAGTAAGGAGATAGTTATCTCTGAACTCTCGCAAGACCATAACATGCGGGTCGAGGTAGCTCCCATAGGCGGCAGTTGCGATGAAGCAGCCGGTCTTTGACTCCCCTTTGGTGGGCGCGGCATGTCCTGCTTCGGCGACGGCTTTAGGCGCAAATGAACTGCTCGTGATTGTTGCCGTCTGTTCCACCGCATACCAGCTCTCATTCCCTGCTGTCTGCTTTTCATTGACTATGGTATTCGGGTCGTCGGTAACGGATGCTGCCGTGGTGTCATAAGCTGTAACTGCCACATAATATGTCCCTACAGGCAAAGAGCCTATTGTGTAGGCGGTCGCATTCCCCACGTCGGCAGAGTTTGCGTAAGGGAAACCGGCAGTTGTCCCCCAGTAGACTTTATAACCTGCGGTATCCGATTCCGGGTTTGCGCTCCAGGTCACCGCTATCTGGGCGCTTCCGGGTGTGGCGGTGATGCCTGTGGGTGGGGAGATAGGGGCATCCGTGCGTATAGCTGTTGCGAATGGAGAATATGTTACAATCCCCTTAGTAGAATCGTCAACGAAGTCATATATCTTTGCCTGAACCCCCGAATCAACAGCCGTTCCCCACCAGTTGTTCGTGGCATCTACATTTGCAGTCCCCTGCGCATTGCCATTGTATAACTCGTATGTAGCGGTATTGCTGAAGATGTTGTTGAAGTTAAAGAGGGGAAGGTTTGCGATATAAACTGTATATGTCGGAGATGTACCAGTTGTTGTGTTTCCTGTCATTGTATTGTATCGAAACTCCGCACTTGTATCGAATGAAACAGCAGATTCATTAGAGGCAAGATTTCTACAAACAGAGTTATTGGAAATGGTAAATGTCCCCCCGCCGTAAAGAGAATAATCAGTCACAATTCCACCCCCATTCCCGGTTCCATACCACGATGCAGTGTTATCAGATATGATATTATTATTGATAATGATACTGGAGTTACCCCAGGTAGTGGCATAAACCCCACTGCCGGAAGTTGCTGTGTTGCCAGTTATTATATTATCGGAGATCATGATGGTTGCAGCATCCCTGCTATGGGCAGATATTCCACCACCTTTACCATAATATTGGCCAGCGTTATTGTTAATCGTGTTATTCTGAATAATATTTTTGGAGATACTGAAATTTGAATCGTAAGAATACACATATATTCCACCGCCCCCATCACTTCCTGCGGCATTATTAATAATTGTGTTATTGGAGATAGCAATGAAGCCGAAAGTGCCTCCGAACTCCGAAACAGCATAGATCCCACCACCCCAATATGCAGTGGTGTTATTGCTTATAGTATTGTTTGTAATCTTTAATGTTCCGGAAAGTCCTACACTTCCGTAAATACCTGATGTTGAATTATTTCTGATTAAGCAGTAGTTGATAAAGGGATATGCCTTGTCAAGTCTTACTATCCCGTTATAACCCACGCTTCCAGCATACTCCATCACCGCATACTCAAGGATTGAACCTCCCGTATAGTTCCCGCCCACATCATAAGTGGCATCTATGCTCGTATCACTGAAGAGGATATACCCCCAGTCCCCTGCGGCGGGTGTGGATTTTGCGGATGTGAATGTGATCTTATTTGCAGATTGCCCCCTCGCTATAAGTGCCCCATCTATCTGGATTGACTTTAAAGAATCAAACTTGACAATAACCCCGGCCTCAATCGAGAGGGTGACGCCGGCGTTTACTATAACACTCCCCGTTACTATATATGGGCTGTTTGCCAGGGTCCATGTTGTGTCTGTCGTTATATTCCCTCCTGTTATAAATGTCCCCTGTGTCGTGGCGTTGGCGGATGTAGACTGGGCCGATTCATTCCCGGCTGCATCGTAGGCGGATACGGTATAGGTGTAAGATGTCCCGGCAGATACGGTGGTATCGCTGTAAGTTGTCGTTGTTGAGGTCCCGAGGTATGCGCCCCCTCTATATATCTTGTAGCCGGAGACCCCTGAACCCCCACTGTCCGTTGAGGCGGTCCATGAGAGGTCTATCCTGTTTTCGCTTATAGGTGTTGCAGTGAGCCAAGTGGGGACAGTGGGTGAAACTGTATCTACAGTCCACGTGTAACTTTCGGGCGTTGAATCAGAATTCCCTGCCGCATCGGTAGCCATGACATCAAATGTGTGGCTCCCGTCTGAAAGGCCCGCATACGACTTCGGGGAGATACAAGCTGTATAACCGCCCCAATCCATCTGGCACTGGAATGATGAGCCAGTCTCTGTTGAAGTGAAGCTGAAGCTTGCCGAGGTGGAGTTGGACGGGTTGGCAGGCTTAATTGTGATAGATGTATTTGGGGCTGTGGTATCGAGGTCAATGTAATCGGTGACCGATGTTGACGTATTCCCTGCTGCATCCTTGAACCAGACATAGACATAAACTGTTGTTCCGCTTGTATAAACTCCAGTAAATGTATATGCGGCAGTGGTATTACTGTAGCTGGTGGTTGATGTAACGGCAGTCCAGCCTGCGGCAGTGGCAGTCGGGGTGGTTGAGGTCTCTGATGCGTAATAGCCTGTTACACCTACGCTGTCAGTTGCTGAAATTGCCAGTGTAACTGTGGTGGAACTTGTAGATGATGCGCCGCTGTTGATAAAGTTTGCGGCTGTTGTGTTGGATGGGGCAGCAGTATCCGCTGCAATTTCTGTGGTAAAGCTCCAGGTATAGTTTATAAGGGCATTACCAGCCATGTCCTTTGCCCCTGTTGTTATGGTGGCAGTGTAAATCGTTGAGTATGAAAGGCTTACGGAAGGCGTGAATGTGGCGGCTTTGGACGTCGTGTCGTAAGACACTGTGCCGATTACCGGGGTCACACCTTGTTTAAGGGTAAAGGTAGTTTCGCTTATGGACGATACGGACATACTTTCACTGAATGCGGCGGTAATGGCTGTGGTTATAGGGACATTTGTAGCAGCGGAAGGAGTTACAGAAGAGACGGTTGGCGCTGTCGTATCGCTGCCGATATATGTCATTGTTATTGTCCCGACATTGGTATCCTGACCCGCATTGATTGTAACGCCTGTCTTCTCGCCCTGCCAGACTACCGCGCCGGAAACGGTTCCCTTGATTGCGATCCTCAGATTGCTGCCTGGGGGGATATTATAGATAGTACCCGTATGGGCTGAACAAGCCCAGGGTCCGCCGGTTGCAATGACGGTATTGGATTGATTGTAGACGGTCCCGGATATGGAGTCTATCCCATAATTGCTGCATATATCCGTCACCGGGGCCATTGACGGAGCCGATTTAATGGCATCGGGCGCTGGGGCTTGCTCAAATGTCAGACCAAAACTAACTGAACCGGTGTCGGCTGTGGTGCTGTGCTCTCCTCTTCCGCAGGAAAGGAGATTCAGGGATAATACGAAAACTAAAGAGGCTCTTGCAAAAGTCTGTAATTTACCCTTCGACAGGCTCAGGGTGAACGGTTTTAGCTTGAGATTACTGCCTTTTTCCGTTCGTGGTGAGCTTGTCGAACCACAATAAAATACTTTTGCAAGAGGCGCTAAAGGATATAATAACGTTCTGACAATATATTTCATGGAGCCTCCTACCATGTCACAGTTGATGTGCCGGTACTGCCGCCGCCACCATTGTCGCCCCCGCCGCCACTTCCTGCGGCAGCGCCGCCTGCTGCGGCAAGAATGAGGACGTACCACCACTTGGATATCCCTTTCTTAGCAGGCTTTGCCTCTTCAACTGGCCTGACCTCCTCTGTCTCCGGCGGATAGACGGTGACCTTTTCCTCTGCGTAAGCCACGTTAGGGACAACGTAGATCCATGAGTGGGTCAGCATAAGCGGTATCAAAAGGATTGCCAGTAATCTAACCATTTTCGACCCCCACCCTCCCACATCAATGGGGAGGGGATTTCAAACTATTTAATCCTTTGCCCTTACCTCATAAACCAGCACATCCTCCGTCCTCGTATCGGGGGGAAGGGAAAGGAGCGCCTTATAAAGGTCTTCGGGCTTCAAACTGCTGCCTTTGCTCATTAGATCGAACCTCTCCTTTGTTCCGACAAGGATGAATGCCTCTGCATCCCTCTTGTGTCCCGGAAGTGTCTGCATCTCAAGGGAAAGCCCGGACATTGGGAATGTATACTCCTCCCCTGCCTTTATGAGCCTTGAAGGCTCGTATTCGTTGGGAAGGAGGACCCATATCTTGTTTTCCGCCGTAAGGTTCAGGATGGTGATGTAGCAGTCCTTTGTGCACCTTGCCTTTATCGTTGCCTCCTCACCTGCCATGAACACCTGCCTGTTCAATTCACCTTTTACGCGGAAATATGGGTCTCCAGGCAGGTCGGACGTCACACAGCTCTTTAACTTTACCCTGTAGAGCATCAAGGGTGGATCATCGGCCTTTTGCCGGAATGTTGCGGTCTCCCAGTTTAAGACTTCCTCCTTCAGGACATGCCCTGAACTCATGGAATGGATGAAATCCGCTACCAGCATGAAGTCCTTCACCAATGCGCTACCAGATACGCCCAAACCCGATATCTCCTCTATCGCCTTGCTCCTCGCCCTGTTTAGGGCCAGCTGCCTGGCCTCCTCAGCTGTTATATTCTCAACGACTGCCTCTCCGGCTGTTTCAACCCACTGGCATTCGGCGGCATGAAGTGGGAAGACGACAAAAAGAATGAGCGCAAAATGAATTGTTAAAAATATGAAACGCATAATTTACCCTTCGACAGGTTGTTTTACCTCACCCTAACCCCTACCTGAGAACTACTTGAGAACATCGGCAATGCTCAGACCCTCCCTCTCTCCCAGCATAGCTGGAAAGCTCGCCCAGTTGTACCTTTCTGTCAGCGTTTTTGTCAGCATCACCGATCAGGCCATTGAGGAGGTAGTACGTGAAGAGTCCATGCTCCTTTTCTTTATAGAAATTGCTGAGCTGGTTTGCCTTTGCCGCCGCCACTACAATGATCTTTCTTGAAAGGAGCAAAGGGTCCCTTACCTTTAAAATACCCGGTCTCGCCCCTGCTATCAGGATACTTTCCCTCTCCTCCCTTCCGATCCTGCCGCTGAAGCAGGTATCCATAAACACAAAGACATCCCTGGCCGGAAGTTGATCCAGGTCCTTATATAAATCATCAACAGGATAGGCGGTTATCCTTGGACTCTCCGGGTCTCCATCATATGGAAGGAGATAGGGGGTCTCATCTGACGGGATACCGTGTCCCGAATAGTATACATAAAGAGTATCGCCTTCCCCAATCAGCCCTTTTAGCCTATCCTTAATAAGGACGTCCACCTCTGCCTTTGTCGCCATCTCGTTTATAAGTGTGATAGTATTTTCTTCAGGGACGCCAAGGAAGTTCATCAGATAGTCCCTTATCGACCTTGCATCCCTTTCAGCATAAGAGACGGGGACGGCCTTTTTGTATCTCTCTATCCCTATTATCAGCGCCCACTTTTTCCTGTCGGGTTTTACCTTTGTCTTTGGCCCTCGTGAGATGTATCTGTGAAGGTCAAATGCCTCTCTGATCTCAAACTCCCTTGATGCAACCGGTTTGTCATCCAGGAATACCCTTACTTCCCATCTTCCGGGGAAGGAGGCCGCCTTTTCCCCACTTATCGCTATCCTGTGCCATGATGCCTGGGAGGGTCTATACTTACCGTCCCTGTTTACCTGATAGTTCCCTGTGGTGGAATAGAGCCTACCATCAGGGTTGTACCAATCCCACCTGATGGTATGGATGCCGACGACCTCCTCCAGCCTGATCCATGTTACAACCTGTGGGTCCTCGGTGGTAAAGGTCCCTGTCATTTCCACCGGGACCGCTCCTGTTACCCCTTTTATCACATCTTTCGCAAGCATCGCATCGGCTAATCTGGTCTCCCTTTTTTTAACCTCCGGCGCCGTTGCGCAGCCACCTGACAAAAGAATCATGATGAGGAACGTTGCAATCGAGATATTCATCAGCTACCCCTCCGTTTTCTTTCTTCTTGAGAGAAGTTTAACCGGAATTGCGCGTTTGTCAAGGAAGAGGTGACTTTATGGATATGCTTATGGCTGATAAGAGGTCGTCTATCCCTTCACCTGTCACGGCAGATATCGGCACTCCTCCTTCGGCTATCAATCTCAGGTGTGCAGGAACCATTCCGTCTTCAAGCCTGTCTATCTTGTTAAAAACGCTTATGACCGGCTTTTCAGCAGCGCCTATCTCTTCCAGCACCTTTTTTACCGACTCTATCTGTAACCCGGCATTTGCATGGCTGCAATCTATGACATGAAGGAGGAGATCGGCCTCCCTGACCTCCTCCAAGGTGGCCTTGAACGCCTCAATCAGTTGATGAGGGAGTTTTTTTATGAAACCAACGGTATCTGAAATGAGGGCTGCCTGACCTCCGGGAAGATGTATCTTTCTTGTGGTAGGATCAAGGGTTGCAAAGAGCCTGTCTTCAGCAAGCACACCATGACCGGCAGGAGCCTTTGAAAGACGATTAAAAAGGGTGGATTTCCCGGCGTTTGTATAACCTATTATAGCGATGACCGGAAAAGGAACAGACCTTCTGCTCAGACGGTGAAGTTCCCGTGTATTTTTGACCTTTTCCAGATCATGCTTTATCCTTCCAATCCGCTCCCTTACTCTCCTTCTGTCACTCTCAAGTTTTGACTCTCCGGGCCCTCTTGTCCCAATCCCTCCGCCGAGCCTGGACAGGGCAAGTCCTTTACCGACAAGTCTTGGAAGGAGGTAGTTTAACTGGGCCAGCTCAACCTGAAGCTTCCCTTCCTTTGTCCTGGCCCGCTGGGCAAATATGTCGAGGATAAGGCCTGTCCTGTCTATAATCTTTGTTTCTAACAGTTCCTCAAGGTTCTTCTCCTGGCCGGGAGAAAGGTTTTCATCAAAGACCACAAGGTCTATCTCTTCTTTCTCGACCTCTGCCTTGACCTCTTCAGCCTTCCCTTTTCCTATAAAATATGATGGATTTGGACCTGCTATCTTCTGGAGAAAGCTCTCTATTACAGTAGCGCCTGCGGTTCTGGCAAGCTCGGCCAGCTCTGCAAGTGACTCTTCTGCTTCACTCTTATTCCCTTTTCCTGGAATATATGCCCCGACCAGAACGGCCTTCTCAACCTTCGACAAAGGATTCCTTCTTTGTGTAGTCAGATATCCTGGATGGGGTGATACTTGATATCCCGTGCTTATAAACAAGGGTGTCGCCGCTTGAATGCGATTCCAGCTGGATGCAGAAGTTGTCAAAGCACTTTATCTGACCGTGGATCTCCTTGCCGTCCAGCATATGGACAGTAACAGGGGACTTCTCCCTGCGCATGTGATTCAGGAACTGGTCCTGAATGTTTACATTCCCCTTGGTCGAAGTGGTCATCAATACCTCCCTGGCTTTTTCATCATTTGTTTTTTTGTGTACAGGCCTTTCTTTTGGCTTTATGACCTTTGTATCCGGCTTTTTTTCATCCCCGGGCGCCGGCTTTGAAACCTCAGAGATGTAAGGTTTGGCCAGCAAATCTCCCAACTTCACTGAAAATGTTTCCAATATACCCCTCCTTACCTACATCAAACCAGGTTATCTCATTATCCCGCCTGAACCATGTCATCTGCCTCTTTGCATAATGCCTTGTATCCCTCTTTATCATGTTTATAGAATCTTCTAAATTATACTCCCCTGATATGTATCTGCAAATGTGGCAATAGCCTATCGCCTGCATTCCCTTTAGGTCCGGCCCGTATCCCATTTCAAGGATTCGTTTAACTTCGTCAATGAAACCTGCTCTTATCATACTATCAACCCTGTAGTCAATATTTTTATAGAGAGTTTCCCTTTCTGTATACAACCCTATCTTGAACGCATAATATGGCCTCTCCGGAAAGGCGTGTTCTTTCTGATAGAGAGATATGGGATGCCCAGTCATGTAATATATCTCCAGGGCCCTTATAATCCTATGGGTATTGGCAGGGCCAATCCTCTCAGCAGCATCAGGGTCCACATCCCTTAACTTATTATAAAGAGAGGAAAGACCGGCCTCCTCGGCCTCTTTTCTCAGCTTTTCCCTTATATCTTTGTCAGCGCCCGGCGCATCAAATATCCCTTCAGTCAATGCCTTTATGTAAAGCCCGGCGCCTCCGGCAACAAACGGGAGATTACCTTTATCCACTATTTCCCTTATTGCCTTTGATGCCTCCTCCCTGAACTGGGCTGCATCAAACCCCTCATCAGGGTCACGAATGTCTATAAGGTGGTGGCGAATCCTCTCTTGATCCTCCCTTGAAGGCTTGGCAGTCCCTATGTCCATGTACCTGTAGACCTGCATGGAGTCAGCGCTTATAACCTCACCATGAAACCTTTCTGCCAGTCCTAGGGCAACCCTGGACTTCCCGCTGGCTGTAGGCCCGACTATAACTATTATCTTGGGTCTTAGGTCTGTTTCATCCCTCATCCCTCATCCTTTAACTATCTTCTCCCGAACATCTTCTCGATCTCAATCTGATCAAGCATAACAAAAACAGGCCTTCCATGCGGACAGTTTGATGAAAAATCAATTGAATCCAGTTCCCTCAGCAAAGCGGCTATCTCCCCCGGGTCCATGTAATCCCCGCCTTCCACCGCGCTATGGCAAGCCATCCTTGAAAAGAGCCTCTCCATAAGCTCATCTATACGCTTAGTCCTGCCCGCATGGGCAAGCTCGTCAGCGATGTCCCTGACCAGACCTCTAATGTTCTTATCGGACAGCGCCGTTGGAACTGACTTTATTACAAAGGTATCTCCCCCGAAATGCTCAACATCGAGCCCTGTTCCTGACAAAACTTCGAGATGCTCTCTTATAAGCATCCCCTCAGATTGAGGCAGATCAACTACTTCCGGGATCAGGAGGGTCTGACTCTCCGGTCTTCTGTCCCTGTAAGTTTTTTTTAATCTCTCAAAGGCTATCCTCTCGTGGGCCGCATGCTGGTCAATGAGGCACAGGTCATTCCCTGTTGAACAGACAATATACGTCCCCCCCACCCTGCCAAGGACGGTGAGGGATGAGAAAAAACCGTCCCCCTTCGACAAGCTCAGGGAGATCGGTGCTTGCCCCATTCTTGTTGAGTTACTCGCCGTTCGTCCTGAGCCTGTCGAAGGATCGAACCGCTCTCTAAATAAGTCCGTCGAAGCATGTTCCGCATTTGAGGCGTACCTTCCTATGGCCTCCATAACCCTTTCCTGATAATTAGAGCCAGGTATTGGCAATTCATCGCTCTTGCCACTGACCACTGGCCACTGACCACTTCCCTTCCGCACACTCCATCCCTTCAACGCCTCGGAAACAGCTGCATAAACGGCCCTGTGGATTTCATCGGTCTTTTTAAAGCGCACCTCACTCTTGGCAGGATGGACGTTCACATCCACATCAGACGGCGGGACATCAAGAAAGAGGAAGGCAAGTGGATACCTGTCTTTCTCCATGACGGTTCTGCAGGCATCCATTAACGCATGGAGTATGACCCTGTCCCTGACAAAACGGCCGTTCACGAATATGTAGATTGATTTCTGGGTCGGTCTGTTTATGTCCGGGCCGGAAAGATACCCGCTGACATTGATTGCGGATTGCGGATTGCGGATTGCGGAATTTAACTCCGAACTTTTTTCCAGATTCAGGGACACTGGTAGAAAACTTTTTCCCTCTTCCTTTATCATCCCGCATACCCTTGATAAGAGGTCTTTAGAGGAAGGCAGATTATAAATAGGGGAAGCGTTGTGATTATATATGAACCTTATGGAGGGGTAAGATATGGCCATCCTGGTTATGGTTTCAGTAATGTGGCTCAGTTCCGTAGTAGCGCTCTTCATAAACTTGAGCCTCGCAGGGGTATTAAAGAAGAGGTCCCTGACCTCGATGGTCGTCCCAACTGCGCCGCCGAAATCCTTTACTTCAACCTCCCTGCCGCCGTCGATCTGGATAGATGTCCCGCTGATAGAGCCCTTAGGAACGGTCGTAAGTTTCAACCTTGATACAGACGCAATGCTTGGGAGCGCTTCGCCCCTGAAACCTAATGTTGATATATTGAACAAATCGGTTACGGTACTGATCTTGCTGGTTGCGTGCCTCTGAAGCGAAAGCAGGGCGTCTTCCCTGCCCATACCGCAGCCATTATCCGACACGCGAATCAGCTTCCGCCCGCCGTCTTCTATATCAACAATCATCTCGGTAGCCCCGGCATCTATGGAGTTTTCGATGAGCTCTTTGACCACTGAAGCCGGTCTTTCGACCACTTCACCAGCGGCTATCTGGTTTATCAGGTTTTTTAGAAGATAAGAAGATGAGAAGTTTAGAAGATGAGAAAAACCTCTTAACCTCTTAACCTCTTAACCTCTGCTGAACTCTCTGTGCACTCAAACGCTGACTTTTAAAAGCCCTACAATTTTTAAATCTAAAGCATGAGAACACAGAGAAGAAAAGGGTTTTAAAAGGTTTTTATACTCAAAATTTATCTCTGTGGTCTCTGTGGTTTGCAGTTTTTAGGTTTAATACTAAAGGCTTCCATATTCCATGGAAGATGGGTATAATTCAAAATTATGCGCGTAGCAATGTACTACAGCAATAAGGACGTGAGGCTTGAAGAGAAGCCTGTCCCCAAGGTAGGTCCAGGCGAAATCCTCATGAAGGTCCACGCCAGCGGCATCTGCGGCAGCGACGTCATGGAGTGGTACAGGCTGCACAAGGCGCCGCTGATCCTCGGCCACGAGATCGCCGGCCAGGTGGTGGAGGTCGGCGCCGGGGTCAAGAATTTTG
>JACQYJ010000160.1 GCA_016208525.1 Deltaproteobacteria bacterium
GAAAAGATTTAAAACAGGGGTTTTCCTTTTGTATTAAAGGGTTTCTTCTGTGTGCTCTGTGGTTCGATTGCAGGATTTAGGTTGTAGTTCTTTGCGAGCTTTGCGGCTTTGCGTGAGACGCCTTACTTTTAGACCTTAGTAGTTACAACTTCGTTACGCAAATCTCCTCATCCGTATATTCAAGAGGATCCCTATACCCAGCAGTATTGTTATTAGGAAAGAACCCCCGTAGCTGAAGAACGGGAGCGGGACGCCTACAACCGGCATCAAACCTACTACCATCCCTATGTTTATAAGGAAGTGCCATGAGATCATGGCAATCACCCCGAAGGAGAGGATGGTTCCAAACCTGTCCTTACACTCCTTTGCTATGCTTACCCCCCACAGAACGAGGAACAGGAAGCCCATGATGACGATCATGGAGCCGATGAATCCCCACTCCTCCGCCAGGACGGAGAAGATGAAGTCTGTATGATGCTCAGGCAGAAATTGGAGCTGGCTCTGCGTTCCTGACAGCAGGCCCCTGCCGAATATCTTTCCTGATCCTACTGCAATCTTTGACTGGATGATGTGATAACCCGAACCCAGCGGATCTGCTTCGGGATTTAGGAATGTCATTAGTCTCATCTTCTGGTAGTCCTTCATAAAGCGCCAGAGTATCGGCGCTCCTGCTATAAGTGAAGAGCCGGCGATTAGAAGAGATGGAAGCCTCACCCCTGCAAACAGTATTATGGAACCGAATATGGACAGGAGGATAAGGGCTGTGCCGAGGTCGGGCTGTTTCATTATCAATAGGGATGGGACGCCTACCATCATGAAAGGCACGATCAGCTCCCGGAGGTAATATCCGCCGACCTTGTTCCTGTTGTAGAAGTATTTGGACAATGCGAGGATCAGGGCCAGCTTCATCAGCTCCGACGGCTGATAGGTGCCCCCCATTATTCCTATCCAGCGTCTCGCCCCTCCGCCGGTTTTCCCGACCAGCAGTACCGCAACGAGAAGAAGGACGGAGAAGGCATATATCCAGTAGGCATATCTCTCAAGGTTTTTATAATCTATCTGCAGGACGATCACTATTCCTGCCAGCCCCATAAGGATGTAATAGATATGTTTCATGTAGACCGGAGTCCTTCCGGCGCTGAAACTGTAGGAAGCGCTATAGAGATTAATTATCCCAAGGATTGAGAAAAACAGCGTGATGCCAAGTAAGGCCCAGTCGAAGTTGCTTATAAGTCGCCGGTCTATCATAGCGCCTCATCGTTGGTTGTATCAGATAGAGGTGCGGGTAAGGGTCCAGGTTTTTCCTCTGCCTGGACTCCATCTTTTCTCTGTTTTTCGAGGTCAAAGAAACTCTTGAGGATCTTTCCGGCAACCGGGGCTGCGGCGTGCCCGCCGCCGTAACCACTGTGCTCGATAAAGACCACCACTGCAATCCTGGGGTCTTCTACTGGCGCAAATGATGCAAACCAGGCATGGTCCCTGAGCCGGTAGGCGAGTGCCTCGCCCTTGACCCTCTGGTCTGCCCTCATCGCCACCACCTGCGTGGTGCCTGTCTTTCCGCCGACCTTAATATCGTCAAGTCTGGCAGCATGCGCAGTCCCTCCAGGCTCGTTAACTACACCTTGCAGTCCGGTTTTTAGAAGCCCCACAGTCTCTGGCGAAAGAATGAGTTTTTTTCTGGCCTCGGGCAGCAAGGTCCTCAAGACCTTGCCGTCTGGGCCCACTAATGCCTTTGCGAGGTGCGGCTGATAAACATCTCCGCCGTTGGTAAGGGCTGCATAGGCCGTCAGGAGCTGAATGGGGGTGACAAGGTTGAAACCCTGTCCTATGGCACAGGAGAGTGTCTCACCCTCGAACCAGCGGGCGCCGAAGCGCTTCTGCTTCCACGACCTGTCGGGGACGATCCCTGACTTTTCATCGGAGAGTTCTATCCCCGTGGGCTGGCCGAGGCCAAACTTCCGGGAGTACTCCGCAATCTTGTCTATGCCTAGCTTCAAGCCGACCTGATAAAAGTATGTATCGCAGGACTCGACTATGGCCCGGTGAAGGCTTACGCTCCCGTGACCGTCACTTTTCCAGCATCTGTAATTCCTGTTTCCGAACCTGTATGAGCCGTTGCACTGGAAGGTCGTATCCTTGGTTATGACCCCCTCCTCAAGGGCAGCAGCGGCAACAAGGGGTTTATAGGTAGATCCTGGAGGGTATTGACCCTGTATTGCCCTGTTCTGAAGCGGTTTCAAGGGGTCGTTTATAAGAAGGTTCCATTCCTCTGAATCCAGGGGGCCTGAAAACATATCAGGGTTGAAGGCAGGGCTGCTGATCATTGCAAGGATCTCTCCGTTACGCGGGTCCATGGCAACTACGGCCCCTGACTTGTCCTTAAATGCCTCCTCAGCTGCCTTTTGCAGTTCCAGGTCTATCGTTGTGACGAGATTGTTTCCAGGATAGGAGTCAACCTCTTTTATAATAGACAACTCCCTGCCGGAGGCATCTATTTCGACATATTTCCCCCCGTCTACACCCTTGAGGTATGTCTCATACTTCAGCTCAAGCCCTGATTTACCGATAAGGGACCCCATCCTGTAGTCTGTATAAGAACCGACGCTGAGCTGTTTTTCAGTTACCTCCCCTATGTGGCCGAAGATGTGGGAGCCCAGGTTGCCGTATGGGTAGCTCCTCTTGGGGTCAATAGATACGGTGATCCCAGGAAGATCAAGCCTGTTGGTCAAAAGCGTTGCAAGGGTCTCCCTGTCTATGTCCCTCTTTATCCGTACAGGCCGTATCGGAGATTCCCTCCGGAGGATTGTCTCAATATCTTCGGGTCTTGTCTTTATGATGCCGCTGACGTTCTTTATTGCTTCTTTCAGGTTTCCGGCATCCTCTTTAAGAAGAAAGACATCAAAGGCGGGTCGGTTGTCAACCATGACCTTTCCGAACCTGTCGAGGAGCATCCCTCTGACTGCCACTACTGGCCGTATCCTTACCCTGTTGTTTTCGGATTTCTGACGGTAATTATCACCATTGAGTATCTGGAGATACCAGAGTCTTAAAAGTAAAACAACGGCGCCGATTACCACAATGGCAGAAAAGGTGAAGAGGCGGGCAGTCGCCCCGGCGACCCCTTCCCTCGAATATACCTCCATGTTCATACTTTTATGTCCTTTGAGCCCTCGTCCCTTTCATTTTTAAATCTGAGGGTCAGTTCCATCCTCTTTATGGCGGTTATGAGTATCGGGGAAAATAATGCTGTGACTATACCGTTCCCAACTGCCGTCCTGACAAACGGATAGATAGATATATTAATACTGAAGAAGCTGAACAATGAATAGACGATGCCGCTGTATATAATAGAAAAAATAAATACCGTCAGGGTCTGGGCAAGACCGCTCTGCATGACTATTCTCTTCCCGAGGACGAAGGAGAGGTAACATAGGGAAACCATGGAAAAGGAGTTTAACCCCAGGAGGGCGCCGGTAGTAACATCCAGAAAGTATCCCAGGATGAAGGATATGACCAGTCCTGTTATGGGGGAATAAAACTGACCGACATATGTGACTATTATCAGGGTCGGATTCGGGCTTACCGGGAGGAGAGGCAAACTCATCTGCCCCAGTATCAGGGTCAAAGCGGAAAGGGTCAGCAGTACAAGGTGAAGCATTTTTATCCTATCTCCCGTTTTCCTCATGGGAGTCGGTTATTACAAGGACTTCTTCGAGTTTTGAGAAGTTCACGGCGGGTTCTATCTCAACATATTGAAACATCAGCCCGGCTTTTTTGTCAACCCTTGAGACGGCGCCTATTATGCATCCCTTTTTAAACACCCCGCCGATCCCGGAAGTGACCACAATATCACCCACTACGGCATCCGCGTTTTTGGAAAGGTATTTGAGCTGGACGAGGCCGGAATCCCCTCCTTCGGCTATGCCACTGTCCCGGCTCCTCTGTATTACGGCATCTACATCACTGTTTCTGTCTGTTATCAGAAGGACCTTGGAGGTATTGGCGGATGAGCTGAGTATCTTCCCTATAACGCCTTCATTAGATACTACAGCCATACCGTTTCCGACACTGTCAATTAGGCCCTTATCTATTACTATGGTTTTAAACGAACTGAGAGGGGAGACCCCTATTACCCTTGCAGTCGTTGTTCCGTATCCGCTCGTTTCCTTAAAAGACAGCAGATCTCGGAGTCTCTGATTCTCCTGACCGGCCTCTTTCAGGGTATTTATCCTGCTCCTGAGTTCGGATGTTTCATCCATTAGCAGCCGATTTTCTTCTCTAAGGCCTATAAGGTATATATAGCCGAACCATACATCCCGGAATGCCTGATAAGATGAGGTTATACCCCTCTGCGCAATTGAGGCTGAGTCTAAAAGGAGTTCGTCGAGCATGCTCAACTTCCCTCTTTTTTTTGCATCCATTGACATCTGGAGGATTGAAACGATCAGGAGGGACAGGAAGGTTAGATTGACTTTGTTCTTCTTTGTAAATCTAAGGAGCATGATACACCGTTACTGAATAGTCACATTCTTAAGAAGCGCTATCTGATCGAGAACCTTCCCGGCTCCCATAACTACGGCAGAAAGGGGGTCATCCGCAATTATGATGGGGAGTCCGGTTGCCTCTCTGAGCAGTTTATCCAGGCCCTTTAGAAGCGCGCCTCCGCCTGCAAGGACGATCCCTTTGTCTACTATGTCTGCGCCGAGTTCAGGAGGGGTCCTTTCAAGCGCGACCTTTACGGCCTCCACGATGGCGTTTACAGGCTCGCTCAGGGCCTCCCTTGCTTCCTCGCTGCTGATGTCAACGGTTTTAGGTATTCCTGTGATCAGGTCCCTTCCTTTTACCTCAATGCTCCTTATCTCGTTCTCCGGGTAAGCGTTCCCGATGGTCATCTTTATAACCTCGGCAGTCCTTTCACCTATCAGCAGGTTGTACTTTCTTTTTATGAACTGGATTATGGCATCGTCCATCCTGTCGCCGCCAACCCTTATCGACAGGCTGTATACAATCCCGGATAAAGAAATAACCGCAACCTCCGTGGTCCCGCCACCTATATCCACGATCATGTTGCCGGAGGCTTCTGTTATCGGGAGGCCGGCTCCAATAGCTGCCGCCATCGGCTCCTCAATCAGATAAACCTCCTTTGCCCCTGCGGAATGCGCGGAGTCCCTTACTGCCCTCTTCTCAACCTGGGTTATTCCTGAAGGTATTCCTATAACGATCCTCGGCCTGAGCAGCATCTTGCGGTTGTGCACCTTCTGGATGAAATAGCGAAGCATGGCCTCCGTTACCTCGAAGTCCGCTATTACTCCGTCCTTCAATGGCCTTATAGCCATAATGTTTCCCGGCGTCCTTCCTAGCATCTGCTTTGCCTCTTTTCCGACTGCCAGGACCCTTTTGACCCCCCTTTCATCCTTCTGTACCGCAACCACAGAAGGCTCGTTCGCAACGATTCCCTTTCCCTTAACGAATATAAGTGTATTGGCAGTCCCCAGGTCTATTGCAAGGTCGTTGGAAAACCTGCTTAGGATCGAATCAATAAACATCTTTAATCTCCCTTGACAAGTATTTCTGGTTCAACCTAAATCCTGCAATTGGCCGCAAATGCACGCAGATAATCGCGGATTTTGCTTGTTGGCCTGCCGGCTTGCAAGCTTACCAGCTTTTTTATCAGTGCAAATCCGTGTAAATCCGTGGCGAAATGCTTTTTTAGGTTAAATCTAAAGCATGAGAACACAGAGAAGAAAAGGGTTTTAAAAGGTTCTTATACTCAAAATTTATCTCTGTGTCCTCTGTGGTTTGCAGTTTTTAGGTATTATTAATTTATCAAAACTGGCCGATTATATCAAGACAAATATGGAGGTCAGGCAAAAAACTATTGCATTTTATCCATAGTTGAATTAATCTTACTCGGTTTAAATAGATTGCCGGAGGTAATAAAGATGCTTGACGTTATGAGGAAACATGCCCAGTCGTGGGCCATAAAAGGCCTGTTCGCCATTATAATTGTCGTTTTTATCCTGTTCTGGACCGCGCCTGGGGAAAAAGGGACCGGGCTCCAGGTGGTTGCAACTGTTGACGACGCCACGATCACGTTGTCGGAATATCAAAAGTCCTTAGACAACATAATGAGCATCTACAGGAGCATTTACAAGGAGGGTCTATCTGAAGAGGCTTTGAAGGAGTTTAAGATAAAGGAGAAGGCCCTGGATAACCTCATTGACGCCAGGCTTTTATTTAAAGAGGCCGCAACCGCCGGCTTCAAGGTAAGCGACGCCGAACTTGTAGATTCCATTTCCGGGTACCCGGCTTTCCAGAAGGACAACGCATTTAATAAGGAGCTGTATCTGTCCGTGCTTAAGGCTAACCGTCTTACCCCTGAAGAGTTTGAGGATGGCCAGAAAAGAAGTATCCTTATCGGCAAGGCGGGAGGTCTCATAAAGGAAGGTGTAAAGATAAGCGATGAGGAGGCATGGGATACCTATGCAAGAGAGAAGGAAAAGGTTAATCTGGTTTATTAAAACCGGGAAGGATGCCGGGGCAAAGCCGTTTGAAGAAGTGGTGGGCCAGGTTGCCGTCCTGTATAGAAAAGAGAGGGGCGCGGAGGTCCTCAGGGAAAAGGTCTACAAGTTCAGGGAAGATGCAGCGAAGGCCAAAAATCTGGAAGAGGAGGCGGCATCGGCGCAGCTTCCAGTTACAAAGACGGGTTTCTTTTCAGCCGGAGAGCAGGTGCCCGGCATAGGGATGAATTCCGGCTTTTACAGAGAGGCAGTCACAATGAAGGCCGGAGATATAAGCCGGCCAATAGAGACACCCACAGGGTACCTGATATTTAAGGTTGTTGAGAGGCAGGAGTCGAGGACGCCGGAGTATGGAGAGGTCAAGGAAAAGGCTGTTGCCGCAGTAAACCAGAAGAAGGCCGGGGAGATGGCGTTCAAGAAGGCTGAGGAGCTTCTTTCCGGCATGAGGGAAGGGAGGTTGATTATCTCCAAGTTGCCCTACAAGGCTTTAGAGACCGGATTGTTTGGAATGGGTGGAAGTGTGCCAAACGCAGGGTTCTCTGAGGAGATGAGCAAGGCTGCCTTTTCTCTTTCAAAGGAGGCGCCTTATCCCGCAACCCCTTTTGTCATCAACAACATAACCTACATAATGAGGCTTAAGGAACGTGTTGAGGCAGATCAAGAAGGCCTGAAGACTGAAGAGGCATCCATTCGGGAGAGGCTGACACAGGAAAAGGGAGACGAAGTACTGAAGAGCTGGCTAAAGATAGCAAGGGCTAAGGCGAAGATAAAGAGGTACGAAGAGTTTTTGCAGTAAAAGGTTTTATCCTTGACATGTAATGACAAATAAATATAATACCTAAATTCTGCAATCGAACCACGGGGAACACGGGGAACCACTTAAAAACATTGAATAAAAAGCAAAATATTAGTTTTCTATAGTTCACTTTTTTGGTGACTATTTAATTTAGCAAATCCTGACGCGGTCATTTGATTTTAGCAGTCCCCGTGTCCCCCGTGGTTAATGGGTTTGGTTTTATCTGCGTTTATCTGCGTGCATCTGCGGCCAATTGCTGAATTTAGGTAATAGGTCAATTTTTCAATATAAACTGGAGGCAGAAAATGGGAATGACGGAATATCTCTTTACCTCGGAATCGGTTACCGAGGGACACCCAGACAAGGTTGCTGACCAAATATCCGATGCTGTTCTTGACGCCATTATTGCTCAGGACAAGAAGGCCAGGGTCGCTTGTGAGACGCTGGTAACCACAGGACTGGCGATGATAGCCGGGGAGATAACTACTGATGCCAGGATTGATTACCCTAAAGTGGTGAGAGAGGTTATAAAGGAGATAGGGTACAATGAGTCTGCCATGGGGTTTGACTGGGAGACCTGCGGAGTCATAACCTCCATAAACAGACAGTCCCCTGATATCTCTGCCGGAGTCACCGAGGGAGAGGGACTTTATAAGGAGCAGGGGGCCGGCGACCAGGGACTTATGTTCGGGTATGCCTGCAAGGAGACTCCTGAGTTTATGCCCATGACTATCATATATGCCCATAAGCTGACGAAAAAACTTGCAGAGGTCAGGAAGAGCGGCAAGCTGGACTATCTCAGGCCTGACGGCAAGTCTCAGGTAACCATAGAATATAAAAACAACAAGCCTGTGAGGGTTGACGCAGTAGTTATCTCTTCCCAGCACAAAGACAGCGTTTCTCACGCAACCCTTACGGAAGGGATCATAGAAGAGGTCATAAAGCAGATAATCCCGGCAGGGCTCCTCGATAAAAATACGAAATTCTATATAAACCCCACCGGCAGGTTTGTAGTGGGCGGCCCAATGGGCGATTGCGGTCTTACCGGGAGGAAGATCATAGTTGATACATACGGCGGACACGGTTCTCATGGCGGCGGCGCTTTTTCCGGCAAGGACCCGTCCAAGGTGGACAGGAGCGCATCTTACATGGGAAGGTATGTGGCAAAGAACATAGTTGCAGCCGGCCTTGCAGATGAGTGCGAGGTACAGCTTGCCTATGCCATAGGGATTGCGGAGCCTGTCTCCGTCATGATAGATACATTTGGCACTGGAAAGATACCTACAAACACTATTGCGGAGATAGTAAAAAAGACCTTCGACATGAGGCCAAAGGGTATCATAGAAACCCTTGACCTCCTCAGGCCTATATACAGGAAGACCGCAGCGTACGGCCACTTCGGAAGGAATGAGCCGGAGTTCCACTGGGAGATGACAGACAAGGCTGAGGCCTTGAAAAAGGCCGCAGGGATTTAAACAATATTGCAAACTGCAAATTGAAAATTGTAAAGTGAAACATTTTGCAATTTAGTTTTTGCAATTTGCATTTTAAAATAATTTTTATACAGGGGGAAAAATGGCTGCAAAGATGGGAAATAATAATTACGACGTGAAGGATATAAAGCTTGCCGATGGCGGAAAGAAGAGGATTGAGTGGGCTGATAACGATATGCCGGTTCTAAGGGTCATCAGGGAGAGGTTTACAAAGGAGAGGCCTTTCAAGGGGATGAAGATGTCGGCCTGCCTTCATGTGACGGCGGAGACCGCAAACCTGGTAAGGGCGCTCAAGGCCGGTGGAGCTGACATAGTACTCTGCGCATCCAACCCGCTGTCCACCCAGGACGACGTGGCCGCAGCCCTTGTTAAGCATTACGACATCCCTGTCCATGCTATAAAGGGAGAGGATAACAAGACATATTACAAACACCTGAAGTCGGCGCTGGAACATGGGCCGGTAATTACCATGGATGACGGAGCTGACCTCGTCTCTGAGATACATAAGTCATATCCTAAACTCATAAAACAGATAGTTGCGTCTATGGAAGAGACCACCACAGGCGTCATAAGGCTCAGGGCTATGGAGAGGGACAAGGCGCTTAAGTTCCCGGTGATCGCTGTGAATGATGCGGACACAAAACACCTCTTCGACAACCGTTACGGCACAGGCCAGTCAACCATTGACGGGATAATCAGGGCAACAGACGTCCTCCTTGCAGGAAGGACCGTTGTGACAGCAGGTTATGGCTGGTGCGGCAAGGGTTTTGCCATGAGGGCAAAGGGAATGGGCGCAAATGTCATAGTTACAGAGATAGACCCGATAAAGGCGATAGAGGCAGCTATGGACGGTTTCAGGGTCATGCCGATGAAGGAAGCCGCAAAAGAAGGCGACGTATTCTGCACTCTCACAGGGAACCACTCGGTTATCAGGGAGGAGCACTTCAAGGTAATGAAGGACGGGGCGATGGTCTGCAACTCCGGTCACTTCGATGTGGAGATAGACATACCTGTCCTGGCAAAGCTTGCCACAAAGGTGAACAAGGGCGTAAGGAACTTCGTGGACGAATATGTGATGAAGGACGGAAGGTCTGTCTATGTCCTTGGAGAGGGGAGACTCATTAATCTGGCCGCAGCAGAAGGGCACCCTGCGAGCGTCATGGACATGTCCTTTGCAACCCAGGCCCTGGCCTCAGAATACGCGGTGAAGAACAAGGGCAAACTCCAGGCAAAGGTCTATACTGTTCCGAAGGAGATCGACTCATGGGTGGCGTCGCTTAAGCTCGAGACTATGGGGATCAAGATTGACAAGCTTACAGCGACCCAGAAGAAGTACCTGAGCTCATGGGAGATGGGGACGTAAAAAGTAAGACGTATCGGGGACTGTCCCAGAATTACGGGCCGAAGGCCGTAGATTCGGGACTGTCCCCATAAGGTAAATGACGAAGGCAGCCCAAAAGGCTGCCTTTTTTTGTTGGTAAAATACCTTGACTGTATTCAAAGATTGAACAATAATCTTTACCATGCGCAACGAAGCAGATACCTGCCGAAAGTACATCCTGCCCAAGCTCATTGAGGCTGGATGGGACAACAACCCACACTCCTTTACAGAGCAAAAGACATTTACTGACGGCCGCATTGTTGTTGCCGGAAGCAGGGTCAGCCGTCCCCCACAGAAGCGGGCCGATTATTTTGTAGATGAATATGTGGATAGGATAAATGTAACTACTCAGGTCTGTCTCACGCAAAGCCGCAAAGAACGCAAAGAAAATCAAGCAATACTTTTTATAAAAGTCTTCACCACATTGGTGTAGCGGATATCAATATCATGTTCTTGTTTTTCTCTGTGTTACGGATAAATTAATCAATGGTTTGCTCTGAACCCAAATGGCATCACCCCGGCGGCAAGCTTATAGAGCTTGGACCGCACGCATTGACCGACGAGGAACTTGTTGCAATTCTCATCTCGACAGGCTATAAAGGCAGGACTGCATTAGAGATTGCAGACGAGCTTCTTTACGAGTTCTACTCCTTTTATGGACTGCTTGGAAAAAGACCTGCCGACCTGTCAAAGATCAAAGGGTTGAAGGAAGGGAAGATTGCACGGATTTCTGCGCCATACGAAATTACCAAGAGGGTGATAAATGAAAAACAGTGGAAACTGCCTGTAAGAAAGATTACACTTGAACTGCCTGATCTATCCGATTCAGAACTTCTTGCTGTTCTGATTGTTAGCGGATATAAAGAAAAAGAACCGGTAGACCTGGCTGATGAATTATTGGAAAGATACTCCTCGTTAAGCGGGATAATGGGTCAAAAACTATCCGATATGGCCAAGATAAAGGGGTTGGGTGATGTAAAGGTCATAAGGATTGGAGCGGCTTACGAGATTATGAGGAGGTTGGTAAAAATCCTTGAAGCGGAATAGGTTGAACACTGAAAGAGATACTAAAGCATCACCGGCAGAGACCCATCAAGAGCATCTGAACCGGCAGATACCGCCGCTTGCCCATACTCCCATGTATCTTTGGCATAAGTACTGGTCGAGGAAGACATGGAACGTGGTCGGGGAGTTTATAAAGACGTACTGTCCTGAAGGCGGGGTCGTATTTGACCCGTTTGCGGGAAGCGGCATTACGGCGATGGAGGCGTTAAAAAACGGCCGTCGGGCCATCGTGTCAGACCTGAACCCCATAGCAGCCGAGATCACCCGGCTTACCATAAAACCGATCAATGATGTTCACCTTTACGAGGCCTTCAAGCGCGTTGAAGAAAAGGTCAAGAAAAAGATCGAAAGCCTTTATCTGACGGAGTGCAGAGGTTGCGGCAAGGAAATCGTTTTTGACTGCGCTATATGGAAGGGCGAGGAATGCAAAGAAGTCAGGTATCCGTCCTGTCCCCATTGTGAAGACAGGCAGGCAAAGGACTGCAAACTTGTAAAATACGATAAAGACCTGCTAAATGAGATAGAGAAAAAGAAGATAAAGGAATGGTATCCTACCAACAGACTCTATTATCCAGATGGCAGACCTTTTAAAGAAAAACAACAATATGAATCCGTAGATGAGCTCTTTACAAAGAGAAATCTTCAGGCACTTGCCTGGCTTATGGAGGCCATAGAGGAAGAGCAAAAAAGAGACTCGAAGGACTTTTTGAAAATTACCTTTTCTTCAATGCTTCATCTATGCACAAGAATGTTGCCGGCTATGAGTCCAACGCTCGGGAGTCATCAAACTTCATTCAGTTCCGCCTGGACACAGCACAGCTACTGGTATCCGTCAGGGCCTTATATGGAGCAAAACGTATGGAAGAAATTCGACAGTGCCATTAATGGGCATCAAGGGCTTTTGAAGGCCAAGGCTGAATCAAATGCGTATTTTAAGGAGATCAAGATTGCGTCTTCATTTGAACAGGTCCTTTCCGGAAAGGCAAATATATTTATTTACAACGGATCATGTCTTGACCTGATGCAAGATATGCCAGATGATGCCGTTGACTATATCTTTACGGATCCGCCCTATGATGCCTCGATCCAGTATGGGGAACTGTCCTATATGTGGGTCTCATGGCTCAAGATGAACGGAGAATATATTAAAGGGATGGTGGCAACCGAGATTATACGGAATGAAAGGCAACACAAGGACTTCACGGTATATCATTCCCTTCTATCTCCAAGTTTTCAGAAGATGTTTCAGGTCTTAAAACCGAATAACTATCTTACCGTGACCTTCCACAACCCTACCTTCAAAGTGCGTAACGCAACGATCAGGGCAGGCGTCTTTGCAGGTTTTGATTTCCAAAAGATACACCATCAGGAGCTTGCAAGATCATCCGGCAAATCACTGTTGCAGCCTTTTGGTTCTGCCCAGGGTGACTTTTATCTCCGATTCCATAAGCCGTCTGTTAAGGCTGCTTCTACCTCTCCGAAAGAGATAGACGAAGTACGGTTTGAAAAGATCGTAGTTGAAACAACCATTGCACTCCTTGCCGAGAGGGCGGAGCCCACGCCGTATACAATTATCATCAACTACATAGACCCTGTGCTTGCAAAGAACGGGTTCTTCGGGAGCCTTCACACAGGCCTTGATATAAACACCGTCCTTAAAAACCACCTTGACAAAGAGTTTGTTTTACTGCCCGCAAAGATCGGCGGAGCGGAAGGAAAGCTGTGGTGGTTCAAAGACACGTCCATTGTTCCGAGGCTTAATGAGATACCCTTGACCGAGCGGGTCGAGCAGACTGTTTACAGGAAGCTCCATCAGATGGGAAGGGTCACCTTTACCGAGGTTTGGGACGCGGTCAGCGCGGAGTTTCCCAACTCTCTTACATCGGACAGCACAAGCATTATGGATGCATTGAAGATTTATGGAAGGCAGGTTTCAGGCGGATACTGGCTTTTAAAGTCGGAGATATTGCAGCGTGTCAACCAGCACAGTGAGATGATAGCAATGCTCGCCCAGATAGGTGGAAAACAAGGATATGACATATGGGTCGGGAGAAGGGAGCAGCACGAAAAGGAAAAGGAGAGCGTAAGTGGAAAAGCTCTTAGGGAATACATGACGATTGAAGACTTGAAGGCCGATAATGCCGGGAATCAAGATGTGATCGAAAACATAGACCTCCCCTGGGTAAAAGGGCGGAGGATTGAGGCTGTATTTGAGATAGAGACAACCACGAGTATGACT
>JACQYJ010000064.1 GCA_016208525.1 Deltaproteobacteria bacterium
CGCAGGTTTATAACCCTTCCCCTTCTTCGTAACCAGGTGCAGCAGGATGGGACCGTTTAAGATTTTTATGTTGTTAAGGGTATCCATGAGAAAACCAAGGTCATTGCCGTCTATAGGCCCGAAATACTTGAAGCCAAGCTCCTCAAAGAGCATCCCTGGAACTATCAGGTTCTTAAACGACTCCTCGGCCCTTCTTGCCAGATCAGCCATGGAACCGCCGATTTTAGGGATGTGCTTCAAAAAAGACTCCGTTTCCTTCCGGAACTTGTTGTAGAAATACCCGGTCATTATGCGGTTTAGATAGGATGAAAGCCCTCCGACATTCTGGGAAATGGACATCTCGTTGTCATTTAATATGACTATGAGGTCTGTATCCAGGTGGCCCGCATGGTTCAAACCCTCGAAGGCCAGCCCTGCCGTCATGGAACCATCACCTATCACAGCGATAACCTTGTTTTTGCCTCCACGCAAATCCCTTGCCTTTGCCATTCCAAGGGCCGCCGAGATAGATGTGCTGGAGTGCCCCACATTGAAGGAATCATACTCGCTTTCCTCCCTCTTGGGGAAGCCGCTTATTCCGCCTTCCTGTCTCAGGGTATGGAAGGAGTCCCTTCTGCCAGTAAGGAGCTTGTGGGCATACGCCTGATGTCCCACATCCCAGACGATTTTGTCTGATGGAGTATCAAAGATATAATGGAGGGCAACGGTCAATTCGACAACGCCGAGGGACGAGGCCAGATGTCCGCCTGTCTTTGAGACAGTTGAAATTATAGTCTCTCTGAGTTCCTCTGAAAGCTTGCTTAGGTCTTCAGGCTTGAGTTTTTTAAGGTCTTTAGGTGAGTTAACCTCATGAAGTAGGGGCGGGGTCACCCCGCCCTTACTACTGACTACTGACCACTGACCAGCGACCACTGCCTTCAAAACAGCGCCTCCACAAACTCCGACGGTTCAAAGGGCCGCAGGTCTTCAACTCCCTCGCCGATCCCTATGAACTTCACGGGTATCTTTAGTTCGTCAACTATACTCACCACAACGCCGCCTTTAGCTGTGCCGTCCAGCTTTGTAAGGACTATCCCTGTTATATCCACAGCCTCTTTGAAAAGCTTCGCCTGGGATACTGCATTCTGCCCGGTAGTTGCATCCAGAACCAGTAATATTTCATGGGGCGCTCCAGGTAGCTCTCTCTCGACCACCCTCCTGGTCTTTTTAAGCTCCTCCATCAGATTTGTCTTTGTATGGAGCCTTCCTGCGGTATCCGCAACAAGTATATCCGTTCCTCTGCTCTTTGCAGCCTTCAGTGCGTCGAAAATGACTGCCGATGGGTCTGAGCCTTCCTTGTGTTTTATTATGCCGCAACCTGCCCGCTCCCCCCAGACTTCAAGCTGCTCAATGGCCGCAGCCCGGAATGTGTCTCCGGCGCACAAAAGGACCGACTTCCCTTCCGCACTGTATTTTGAAGCAAGCTTTCCTATGGTGGTCGTCTTCCCTACGCCGTTCACACCAACAACCATAATGACAAAGGGCTTTCCCCTCCCTGTATCTATCGCATTCCCGGTACTTTTAAGTATTGTCAGTATCTCTTCCTTCAGATAGGCATTTACAAGTCCTGCATCATCAGACTCCCCGCGCCTCAGCTTCTCCCTGACCTTTTCTATAAGCCTGTAAGAGGTCTGGACGCCAAGGTCCGAGGTCACCAGTATCTCTTCCAGCTCGTCGTAGAGGTCCTCGTCAATCCTCTTCCTTCCTATAACGACCTGGTCTATCTTGTCAGTCAGCCCCTTGCGGGTCTTTGAAAGCCCCTCCTTCAGACGTTGGAATAAACCCTTTTTTTCTTCAGCCATAACCTGCCCTTCGATAGTTAATTTTATTTTATATGCAACGACAGATATATTTGCCCACCCTCACCCCAACCCTTTCCCTGAGGGCGAGGGAGAATGCTGATTCTTCCCTCCCCTTCAAGGGGAGGGTCAGGGTGGGGATGGGATATACGCAACTATTTATGACGTTACATATATATTATTCCACAAATCCTGTATCAGGAGGTTATTTATGGGTCTTTTCCTTAAACGGATTCCTTATCTCAACTCCCTTTATTACATGCTTGTCGGAAAGGTCCTCGGAAAGAAGGGTCTTTGCCCCACCTGTCGTTGCAGCCGCAATGATTGCGGAGTCCCAATAGGAATACCCGCTCTCTTTATGTATATCGAAAGACTGCAATATCAGCTCCCCGTCAACTATTACTGTTTTCCATTTCAGGATGTCCTTGACTATCTCTTTTGCAACAGCAACATCAAGAGGTTTTGGTATCTTCCTTGTCACATTAACAAAGAATTCCTGCAACACCTGGGTGCTTATAACCCCCCTGCTTGTATTCCAGAGGTCTTTCATGATCTCTACGGCCTTAATATGCTTCTCCCCTGCGGAAATATCATAGGCGTAAACAAGAATATTGGTATCTATAAACACTTTACCGTCTTTCATGGAGTTCGTCCCTTGAGATAGTGATTTTGCCTTTTGTCCCTATATCAATACCATGTTCCATAAGGGCAAACTGCCTCTCCTTCGCCCTCTGATACCCAGTCTCCCCCTTCACCCGTTCTTCCAGCGTCTCCCTAAGAAGGTCGCTCAAAGACCTGTCTTTCATGACGGCCAGGGTCTTGGCCCTTTTCAGCAGCGTCTTTGGAAGCGAAAGGGTAATGTTTTGCCTCTCCATATAAACCTCCCTTTTTATACTCAGTTAATATCTATATCACATGTTTACGTGATAATCAAATTCAAACGGAATTCCCTGGTATATCTGATTCACCGCGAGACGCAGTGAAAAATGTTTTTACTGCTCTATTGTTCCTAATATTTTAATTCAAGGCAAGATTTCAAGCAGATTCCCGACCTTGCATGATTTTTATGTTGTCAACAAATAGTCGGCGGTTTTTTTAATAGATAGGTCTAAAGGTGGGATGGAGGATACATGGATAAAGCTGTCAGTGCCCGGATTGCTTCATCACCCCCGGTGCAGATCAGAAGATCGATCACTGCCGCAGATTTGACACACGCGGCGTTTCTCGGCACCCGTCTTGTTCATATGTTCGACTCCGATGATTGCATGTCTAACGACCAAGCTCATTTGCACTTCTGGCGTGCGGCTTGCGGCCCTTTGCGAAACGCATGACAGGAAAGCGTCAATGTGAAGCGGCTTGTTAGGCCAACTCTATTTTTAGATTCTTTCCCAATGCAAGAGCAGCCTTCTCCAATGTTTGCAGAGTAACAGAAACATTGGAAGGATCAAGAAGCCTGTCCAGGGCAGAGCGGCTGGTGTGCATCTTTTCGGCCAAAGCGGATTTTGAAAGGTTTGTCCGCTTCATTTCCATTTCAATCCGATAGGCAATCACTCGCTTTATTGCAGCAGCCTCTGTTTCTGCTCTAAGACCCTCTTCTTCAAGAAAATCATCAAACCCGGAGCCTAAATATTTGTTCTTCATTTTGCACCTCTCTTATAATTGCCAAGACGGGTCAATGCTGTCTTGAGTTCATTTTGTGGAGTCTTCTGAGATTTTTTGATGAACCCATGCAGCAAAATCATGTACTCGCCATCAACAGTGAAGAAGACCCGCGCAATGCTACTTTCCAAGCTTGTGCGGACTTCCCATAAGTCCTTGTCAATCTTCCTGATTAGCGGCATTCCCAGAGGCCACCCTAACTGAGCGGTCTTGATGTCTTCACCGATCTGCCGCTTGTCTTCCCGCGGAAGTTCCTTAAGCCACTCTCTCACAGGCAGGTTGCCGGTCTCTGACAGGTAAAAGACAACTTTCAGGACATAGGTAATGTCATCCATTCGCAACCCATTGTACCATTTTTGGGGCACTTGTCAATAATAATTTGGTGGGCAAGATATTCCCACCCCTTGAATTACCCCAAGGTCTGTGAGATAATTTTCTGCAAATAAATTTCGGAGGTTCCGGTTTGAACAAAACAGCGGTTGTTGTCCTTGCAGCAGGCAAGGGCGCCAGGATGAAATCAGAAAAGGCAAAGGTTCTGCATGAGATCGGAGGAAAGCCCCTTCTTTCTTATGTTATAAAGGCCTCAAAAGAATTAGGGACAGATAAAACCATTGTCGTTGTTGGGCACCAGTCGGAGACTGTTAAAGAGGCCTTTCCAGGAAAAGATGTTGTCTTTGTGGAGCAGAAAGAACAGCTCGGCACAGGTCATGCCGTGATGCAGGCGGAAAATGCCCTGAGGGGGTTCAAGGGAAACATACTCATCCTCTCTGGTGATGTGCCTCTTATAACAGCGGATACACTGAAAGGGTTGATGGGTCTTCATGTCAAAAGCAGGGCGACCATCACAGTGCTTACGGCTGAACCTGAAAAACCTTATGGTTACGGCAGGATCATAAAGGACGCCAAAGGGGACATCAAAAAGATAGTTGAAGAAAAGGATGCAACGGCAGCAGAAAAGAAGGTAAGAGAGATAAACGCAGGGATTTACTGCGTGGCCTCTGAGTTTCTGTTTAAGGCCATGAGGGGAATAAAACCCAAAAATGCCCAGAAAGAATACTATCTCACGGATATAGTCGGGATGGCTGTAAAAGAGAAGAAAAAGGCAGCAACTCACAAGACTGCCGATTTCAAGGAAGTGATGGGGATAAACTCACGGTTGGAGCTTGCTGAGGCCGAGCTCATACAGAGGACAAGGATTTTGAATGAGATGATGAAAAACGGCGTCACAATCATAGACCCGGCATGCACATATATCGCACAGTCAGTGAAGATATCGGCAGACACCATCGTCTTCCCAGGCTCCATGATAAGCGGCGAAACAGTTATAGGCAAGGGAACGGTAATAGGGCCGGGATGCATCATCTCCGATGCGAAGATAGGAGATGGAGTAAACATAAAGGCATATTCGGTAATAGATAAAAGCGAGATCGAAGATGGGGCGTTCATTGGCCCTATGGCCCATGTGAGGCCGGAATCTGTGATTAAGAAGGGAGCACATATAGGGAACTTTGTCGAGGTCAAGAAATCAAAAATAGGCGAAGGCTCCAAGGCCAACCACCTATCATATATCGGGGATGCCACTATCGGAAAAGGGGTGAATATCGGCGCAGGGACCATAACATGCAACTATGACGGCGTAAAAAAACATCGGACGGTCATTGAGGATAATGTCTTTGTAGGAAGCGACACCCAGCTTGTGGCGCCAGTCAGGATAGGGGAAGGTTCTCTAATAGGCGCTGGAACCACTGTTACTGAGGATGTCCCGGAAGGCTCGCTGGTCTTGAGCAGGGTCAGACAGCTGACAAAGGAAGGATTGGCAAAAAAATATCTGAGACGAAAGGGTTAAAAAGTTTACGATTTATAGGTACTTGTCCCTCCCTTCTCTCTCAAGTATCTCCACCACCTTCTTTACATCCTGCGCCCTTGACTTGTCGCAGATGAGGAGGGCATCCTCTGTTTCCACTACTATCAGGTTGCTCACTCCTATAGTTGCAACAAGCTTCTTAGGGGAATAGACTATACAATCTTTAGTGTCAATGGATATATGCTCCGCCTGGGCAACGACACCATGTTCGTCCCTTGGAAGGAGATCGTCTATGGCAGTCCAGCTCCCGACATCGTTCCAACCGAAGGTTGAAGGAATAACAAGGACGTTGTCTGCCTTCTCCATAACCCCGTAATCTATCGAGACAGAGGGAAGTTCCCCATAAACATCATTAAGCGCCCTCTCCTGCTCCTCTGTTCCAAGGGCCGGCTCCAGCCTCAGAAGGCCTATATACAGTTCAGGCATATACCTCTCAATGGCCCTGAGTATGGTAGATACCTTGAAGAGAAACATACCGGCGTTCCAGAGGTACTCGCCGCTCTTTACATACTGTTCAGCCGTTGCCCTGTCTGGCTTTTCCACAAATCTCTCGACGTGGTATGCCTCAAACCTTGTCGGGGACAGTCCCGATTCTACCACCCCGCGCTTCGTGCTCCCCTCCTTGTTAAGGAGGGGAATTAAAGGGGTGGTTAAATCCCCCTTCTTTATATACCCATATCCCGTCTCCGGCCTGTCGGGGGTCATTCCAAGGGTTATGATGTAATCCCCGCTCTTTGCAACCTCGCAGGCATTTCTCAGGGTCTCAAGAAATCCGCCTTTATCAAGGATTACATGGTCGGCAGGGAGGACAGCCATCACGCCTTCAGGGTCCAGCTTCTTAAGCCTCATGGCCGCAAGCCCGATACAGGGCGCCGTGTTCCTGCCAACAGGCTCAGCCATTATATTTTCTGACGGCAGATCGGGGATATGGCCGATAAGTTCCTCGACATGCTCCATACCAGTGACAACATAGATGTCTTCAGGGTTAACAAAAGGAAGCAGCCTGTCCACTGTCTGCCTTATCATGGACTCGGAACCGACTATATCAAGGAGCTGCTTTGGCCTCTTCTTTCTGCTCCTCGGCCAGAATCTGGCACCCTGCCCGCCTGCCATTATTACTGCAAACATTTATTTCCCCTTTTTGGTAAGTAACAAGATATTTTCAGTTGACGAGATGGAATATAAGGCAGGAGGCCATAAAACTGTATTTCATGTGATTTTCAGCAACTGTGTGGCTGTTGCCAAAAGGTTTGTAGCCTGTATCGGTTTCGTAATATAGGAGTTGGCGCCGAGGGCCAACGCCCTGTCCCTGTCCTCCTGCCCCCCTTCTGTGGTTATTACAACTATAGGGATATCCTTGTTTGCCGGGTCGTTTTTAACAAGGCTGACAAGCTTCAGGCCGTCCATAATCGGCATGTTAATATCAGTGAAGATAATATCGAACTTGCCGGCGGATATCTTCTTCAGCCCGTCAACCCCGTCGCTTGCCTCAACTATTTCAACATCCTTCAGCCTCTTCAGGGTAAAGGTTATCAGTTGTCTCATGGTGGGAGAGTCTTCTACCACCAATATTCTAAAGCGAGCCATATTCCCCCCCCCTCACATTCAGCAATGAGTGTAAATCTTTAACTCATTAGCTCATTGCTTCAAAATCTATTTCGTCAATAGGTCAATAAACCCTTGAATAGTAGAAAGCTTCCTCTCTGATTCAGAATAAAGCTTCGAGCTGAATACTGCTGTGGCCGTATGCCCGGCAAGCAATGTAAACAGTTCGTAATCCAGATTGGTAAATTTATCCTTCTGCTGTAAGAGACTGTATATGACTATTACACCGATGACCCTTTCCTTTATCGTCATCGGGATACAAACTATCGGGTCTGCAGGATTTATAGTCCCCCTGTGTGACAGGTCTTCCTTGAAGTAGCTCTCCCCGGTCTTGGCGACATTGCCGATTACACCCGTCCCAAGGGTGATTGGAGGGATATCCTCCTTTGCCATCCCTTCCGAAGCAACTGCATTGAGTTGATGGGTCTTTTCGTCAAGCATCATTACAGCAAACTGCTCCGCGCCGATGAGGTTTATTATTATCTCTAATATTATCCTCAGGACTTCTTTAAAGTCGAGTGTGGAGTGGAGCTGATAGCTTGCAATATAAAGGTTCGCAAGGTTGTTGTTTTCATTTTCTATCTCAAGGTATCGGTTGGCAAAGTTCTTGTTTTCATCTTCTACCTGCCTGAACCTCTCAAGTATCTGTCTCTTTTCGGTCTCAAGTAATTCCAGCCTGTTTTGAAGTTTCGAAAGCTCATCGCCTGAAACCCCTTTAACAGTTCTCTTCTTAAGAGAAAAGTTCTCCTCCTCTGCCTGGACAAGCCTGTAACGGAGCCTTTCATTCTCCTTAAGAAGCTCCTGGGTGAATTCAGCCCCCTTTTTAATTATCTGAAGGACCTCATCACCACTCTTTAAAGAAGGTCCCTTCTCCTCGCCGGAATGTATCTGCCCGCTTTCAATCTCATCTTTTCCAGGCCCACTCATTGGTAAACCCTCCTGACAAAACGCTTCATTAATTTCACTAATTAATACCCTATATGCAAAATACTGAGGTTCTTGCAAAACTCTAAGAAGCCAATTTTGTCATTTCGACCAACGGGAGAAATCTTTGTTTTTATTACACCTAAATCCTGCAATCGACCCACAGAGCACACAGAGGAAACCCTTTAATGCCACTGGCAAAACCTTGTTTTAAATCTTTTCTCTGTGCACTCAAAAGGTGACTTTTAAAAGCCCGGTAATTTTTAAATCTAAAGCATGAGAACACAGAGAAGAAAAGGGTTTTAAAAGGTTTTTATACTCAAAATTTATCTCTGTGTCCTCTGTGGTTTGCAGTTTTTAGGTTACAGTAAAAGATTCCTCTCTTCGTTCGGAATGACACAAAAGGGGACTTTTGCAAAATACTCGGTAAATTTACCACACGAAAGGAACTGTATCAAGAAATTTTATCTAAGTCTCTATCTCAGGTTCAGAAACTTATGAAGCTGTGGGATTACCCTTACATCCAGGAGCCTGCTGGTCACAATCTCCTGTAATCTTAGAAGACTCCCGGCATCCATATCAATTGGCGTCCGGGGCTGAATGATAAAGGGGATATTGACATCAACAGAATAAACAAGCTCAGAAGCAAGCATTAGCTCATCCTCGGCGACCATGCTGTCTACTACGACCTTGACAAACACCTCCCTCTTGGATGCCGTTTTAAGAAAATCCCTGTGCAGGTTCCAGAAAGGTTTCACGCCGGCAACTGAAGGGAGTTTTATATCCATGCCGATTATGTCTATGAGATCAATAACCTCAGAAAGATGGGCAGGAAGGAGGCCGTTGGTCTCTAAGTATATCTTTGGCTTGGGGACTGTCCCGGATTTACGGACATTGCGCAGCGAAGTCGTAGAATCGGGACTGTCCCCAGTTTTGAGTTCCACCAGCCACTCCTTCAGGAAATCCACCTGTTCCAGCGGCTCCCCGCCGGTAAGAGATATGGAGTGATGCAGGTTTTGATGCGTCTGAAAGGAATTGACGATCTCGGTAAGCTTTTCAGGTGAAACGGGATTTGGGATATTATAATAATTCTCCCGACTCCCGACTCCCGACTCCTGACTGGTGGGAAATGTCCACCCTACTTTGCATTCAGGACTTTGAACTCTGCTCTCAGGGGTATCGCAGTAATTGCAGGTAAGGGAACAGCCGGAGAACCTGACAAATATCTGTCTTAACCCTGCAAGGAGCCCTTCACCCTGAATGGATGAAAATATCTCGGAGAGGTATGCTTTTTTCGGGGACAGTCCCGATTCTACCCCCCTTTTCGTCCCCCCCTTGCTAAGGGGGGGATTGAGGGGGGGTATCCGTAAATCCGGGACAGTCCCCTTTCTGACCACTGACCACTGACCACTGCTTTTCAGAGTTCCACCCCTTTTATCTTTGCCACATGCATCACGTCCTTGTCGCCCCTGCCCGAAAGGTTTACAATTATCACCTGGTTTTTCTTCATCTTAGGGGCTGCCTTAACTGCATAAGCCACTGCATGGGCGCTCTCAAGGGCTGGTATGATCCCCGCCTCCATCGAAAGGAGCTCAAAGGCCTTCATCGCCTCATCATCCGTGGCGTACGTATAATCTATCCTTCCCTGGTCCCTGAGATACGCATGCTCCGGCCCGACGCTGGCAAAGTCCAATCCGGCGGAGACAGAGTGCGTATGAAGGATTTGGCCATTCTCATCCTGCAGGAGGTAACTCTTTGCCCCCTGAAGTACACCGAGGGAGCCACCTGCAAACCTTGCCGCATGTCTGCCGCTCTACAGTCCCAAGCACATAGTGGGTTGTCCTGACATTGGTGGTCCAGTCCCTCAGAGCCTCATTGATGGCATCCTTAAGCGTCCTGGTACCCAACTCCACCTTGTTGACCTTTGCGCCGAGGAGCTTCATCCTGAATACATTCAGGGACTGCCTCTTTACATCCTCGGCGCCCATATATATTTCGCATTCAAGGCCGAACATGGCAGCCCCTGTGGCAGTTGCAACACCGTGTTGCCCTGCCCCGGTCTCGGCTATTATCCTCTTCTTCCCAAGCTTTCTGGCAAGGAGCACCTGGCCGACAACGTTGTTTATCTTGTGGGCGCCTGTATGGCAGAGGTCTTCGCGCTTAAGATAAATCCTTGCGCCTCCAAGCCTCTTCGTCAGCCTCTCTGCATGATAAAGAGGAGTGGCCCTTCCGACAAACTCTCGCAGATAGTAATCCAGTTCCTTCCTGAACTCCTTGTCCTTCTTAAACTTCTCATACACTCCTGTAAGCTCGATGAGAGCAGGCATCAACGTCTCAGGGACATACCTCCCGCCGTAGATTCCAAAATGTCCCTTAGTGTCCGGTACTCGCAATCTCTTCATACCCCTCCCCCAAAAAAGCAGCGCAAAATATAACCAGCACACGGATGACACGGATTTTACGGATAAAATCTGATCAAACAAAACCAAGCCTCTAAAGGTTTATCCGCTCTTATCCGTCCAATCCGTCTGATCCGTGTGAAGCTTTAAAGTCTTTTAAAACCAGCACACGGATGACACGGATTTTACGGATAAAATCTGATCAAACAAAACCAAGCCTCTAAAGGTTTATCCGCTCTTATCCGTGTGAAAAATGCTTTTTATCATTCGTCAAAAAGATTCTTTTAAATTCAGGTTTTTTACCGAAATTCAGCAACAACCCGACCTCTTTGTCTGTTGCCTTCAGGTAATTGGACAATTGGGCAAAGTGTTCATTTTTCAGGTTATCGGCGGCTTTTAACTCCAAAATCACCAAGCCGTTAACAATAATGTCGGCATAGTAATCACCTACCTGTTCACTCTCATAGAATACCTTAACGCTCTCTTGCTGAGTGACATGTAAACCGTTCTTGCGCAATTCTATTGCAAGGGCGTTCTCGTAGACCTTTTCAAGAAAGCCATGCCCAAGGGTATTATAAACATTATAAAAGGCACAGATAATTATATTTGTTATATCTTCATGGAGCATAAAAACCTCTAATCCTCTTACCGGCTCGACCAGTCAGAAGGGCCTTTTAAATTAAGAGAACGAGCGGTCTTAAAGAACGACCGAGCCTCTTCACCAGGCGCTTCTTCCTCAAGAATCAATTTGACATGCGTATTAGGTTTTAAATCTAATGGCCTGTCTGGAAACAATACCTTTCCATCATAAACAGCATGCAATGTAACAGTCATACCGTTCCTCCATTAGCCAAAAGACACAATACTAATAAGTTCATTGGTATATCCATATTATAGATTTTTCATCCAAAAAAAGCAGTATAAATTTGGGCCTCTTGCAAAAGTCCCCTTTTGTGTCATTCCGAACAAAATGAGGAATCGCTCTTTTCTCATCTCTCCAATTGATTTTTGACTATCATCTCATAGGTAACCTGATCTATGGCCAGCAACTTCTTTTCCATCCGATTCAGGTAATCATCGCTGTTCTCTCCATAAAAAGAGCGCGCCTCCAGACGGTTCCCAAGAGAATGATATAGATACCCGCGATCTGTGATAATACCGATAGAGTTTTTATCGCCCACAAAAGCGAATTCATCATTCTTCTGAAACAACGAAACTCCAAGGGTTGTAAAGCTCTCCTTTATCCCGAGCAGGTCGAGCACAGTCGGTGCGATATCTGCCTGGGAACCAATGGTTGAGACTTTTTGATGTTTAAAAAGCTTCGGGGCATAAATAACCAGCGGTGTATGAAAACGTTCCGGATTTTGAAAGGTACGGAATGCATCAAAGTTGTGATCTGCTGTGAAAATGAATATCGTATCATCAAACCACGGAGCCGCAGCCGCAGCCTTCATGAACTGTCCGAGACTCCAGTCCGAATAGTGGAGTGTGTTCAAAAATCCGTTCTCGGAATTTTCTCCATGAGGGAATTTTTCAAGCCCATTTCCCGGCCGTATGTATGGCGTATGAGTGCTGCCGGTAAACAGGAACCCAAAAAACGGCTTCTTTGCGCCGTCCAGTTTTGATTTAAGGAAGATCATTGACTCGTAATCCCATCCAAATACGGACTTTTGCCCTGAATAGTCGAGCAGCATCGGCATATCTTCCATCCCGTAATAGTATTCAAATCCGGTCGCCCTGGCAATGGCATCTACCCTGAAAGACCGTCGCCTGGAGCTCTGCATGAAGATGGTCTCGTAACCTTTCTCCCTGAGGATATTGCCGATCTTAGGGAAGTTGCTGGCCTCAAGGCCAAAACCGAGATTAGGAAGACCGATAAGAAGCGGCACCCCTGTGAGAGATGCCTGTATCCCTTCGATACTGCGCTGTCCTACGGCATAAAAATTCGTGAACTGTAGTCCGTTGTTCGCCAGGCGGTCAAAGTTAGGCGTAACCCCAAAATTGTTATTGCCAAAGCTGTCTATGTAAAACGGGCTCCAGCTCTCCATAAGCATCAGCACAACATTCTAATTCCTGAGGGATGAGGGATGAGGGATAAGGGATGACTTTTCATCCTTCATCCTTCCGCCCTCAACCTTTTCCTTAAGCGACGTCTTAGCTATTCTCTGCGCCTCTGCAAAAGAGGTGTAAAAGTGATGGTTGACAGTATTCTTTGCAGCCCTGGCATGGTGGTAGAGTGTAAACGCCCGGTTAAGCACCAGGTTGCTCTGGGCTGTACTGCCGGATTCAAAGGCATCTATGATATTAAGGGGCTTGTGTGAAAATGTCCGCCTTGTCCCTAAGAC
>JACQYJ010000153.1 GCA_016208525.1 Deltaproteobacteria bacterium
GAAACCTCCTGAATAAAAGTTTTTCTTGATCGAAAAACCTTTTATACATCAGTAGTTGCCTAAAGTCACCCCATCCCTCATCTCCTACTTTTCACTGTAGGAAATTGGAGAAGAGCCCTATTTTAAGCACGATAAAGTCCTTTTTCCCTTACAGGAACAATCGGGGCCGGGTTCATGTTTGAGGTTTTCCCCTCAGCCGCTTGCGGTGGGCAATGCCCGCCTTAGATTTGATGCTATTTCCCTCTTCTTCAGCTCTTTATTTCCTTAACGATAGATTTAACGTCCATGCCCCCAAGTAGTTCTTCTCTTTCTTTGGTATAGTCCCCGCTGCCCATCTCAAATTGCTGTAGAAACCGAACCATTCCCACAGGTCCCAGGGTCTTTGCAAGGGCTTCCAAGCCAGCCTTCCTTACCACATTCGGGTTTAATGTTTGTATGTCCATTTTTCAAATACCTCCATCAGCCAGATTACAGGGTTTTTGACCAGTATCTTTAGTTTATCTTTATTCTGAAATGCCTTTTTTAATAGACCGTCGTCAGTGGTCAGAAAGATATCGGCCTTTCCTTTTTCAGCACATGCTATATGCAGAGAGGGAAACAGGGACGCTTCCCGAATTGATATTTTGGATAGATTATAATGTTGATAACTTTATTATACAAAGAGGCCTAAGTCAAGTTTGCTGCATCAGCATGTTGTCACATTCTTTTCATCTCACAAGCTCTAAATATCTTGCATCACACACCCTCCATCTGTTATTCTAACCGTCTATGAAACCAATAGTAGCCATTGTAGGAAGACCGAACGTAGGGAAATCCACTCTCTTTAACCGCATATCAGGCACAAGGAAGGCTATTGTGGACGACATACCGGGAGTTACCAGGGACAGGAACTACTTGGACGTCACCTGGAATGACCATACCTTTACTCTGATTGACACAGGCGGGTTCGAGCCTGAGGCTAAAGAAGGGCTCCTGGCCCAGATGAGGGAACAGGCGATGCTTGCAGTCGAGGAGGCGGACCTTATCGTATTCCTCGCAGACGGGAAGGAAGGCCTGATGCCGGCTGATTTCGAGGTTGCCGACCTTCTGCGGCGTTCAACCAAACCGCTGGTATTTGGGGTAAACAAGATAGATTCCCGGAAGAGGATGGAGGGTCTTTACGACTTTTACTCCCTTGGGTTGCCGGAACCCATCCCTGTTTCTGCGGAACACGGGACAGGGACTGATGACCTGATGGACAGGATTTTAAGTCTCATCCCGAAATACAGCGAAGAACCTCTGTCCGAGAATATCACAAGGCTGGCAGTTATCGGAAGGCCTAACGTGGGAAAATCATCCCTCGTAAACAAGCTCCTCGGTTACGAAAGGGTGATAGTAAGCGATGTCCCCGGGACTACGCGCGATACCATAGATACATTGCTTACTGTAGATGACAGGAAGTATCTCCTCATAGACACTGCCGGGATAAGGAAGAAAGGGAGAGTCAGTCAGAAGTTGGAAAAATATACAATAGTGCAGGCCTTAAGGAGCATGGATCGGTGCGATGTGGTGCTGCTGATGATAGACGCAGTGGAAGGGGTCACAGAGCAGGACACCAAGGTGGCAGGTTATGCCCATGACAGAGGGAAGGGTTGTGTCATTGTGGTAAACAAGTGGGACCTGATTGAGAAGGAGACGAAGACTTACGAGAAATACGTTGAGGACGTCCGTTTCAAGCTTAAATACCTGGCTTATGCGCCAGTCATATCCATATCCGCCCTGACAGGGCAGAGGGCAGTGAAGGTGCTGGAGGTCGTTGACAAGGTCTCTGCCGAATGCGGCAAAAGGATGGGGACAGGTGTCTTGAACAGGGCATTTCAGGAGATGACAAAGGGACACATGCCCGGGATGTACATGAACAGGGCTGTGAAGTTTTATTATATAACCCAGACCAGCGCAAAACCGCCAACATTCACGCTATTCACCAACTTCCCTGAAGGGGTGCACTTTTCTTATGAGAGGTACCTGGAAAACAAACTTAGAGAGGCCTTCGGATTTGAAGGCACGCCGATAAGGCTCCAGTTCAGGAAGAGGGGGAGATAAAAGGGCTGATTTATACCCGGAGTGGTAGAGGGTTAGAGTGAGGGGCATTAAAGATGATCAACACTTAAATTCAGGAGACAAGAGCCTATTGGAAGATGTATGACAGAGGGGTTCATCTTAGAAACATCCGATACAAGATTGACAATCACTCACTACTTCTGCTAATGTTTTCCCATGCTCAATAAAGCCACTGAACCTGTTTTATACCAGGGGACGGCCCTCATGGCCGACCCGATTTACAGCTACATAAGCTTCACTACTCCGATTGATAACAAAGAGAAGGCTGAGAAGGACCTTATAGACACCCCCTGGATGCAGAGGCTACGGCGCATCCACCAGCTTCAGAGCGCCTGGTGGGTCTACCCTTCCGCCGAGCACTCACGCTTCCAACACTCCCTTGGTACCATGCACATGGCAGGAGAGTTCGCCCGGCACCTGTATCCCTCGCTGAAGGAAGTATGCCCTGATGCCCCGTCACGCAACTATGTGGAAGAACTACTCAGGCTGGCCGGCATGCTCCACGACATAGGCCACGGCCCTTACGGCCACTTCTTTGACGATAACTTCCTTATAAACTTTGATCTTACCCATGAATCCCTGGGGCAGGAGATAATCACCAAAAAACTCGGAGGTATAATAAAGAAGATATGCCGCAGCCCGTCCGGGTACTTTGAAGAAACGATGGACCCTGAACGGATATCGTTTCTTATAGCAAAGCCTATGAAGGGTAAGGCCCTTCCTGAGCCGGAAAAGGAACCTCCCAGGTGGCTCACTTTCCTGCAACAGCTCTTTTCCGGGATATACACTGTTGACAACCTCGATTATGTCCAGAGGGACGCTTATATGACAGGCTTCTCAATAGACATCGTAGACATAAAGAGACTCCAGTTCTACACCCTCTTTACAGAAAAGGGGCTGACCCTTCATAAATCCGGGACATCTGCCTTTACCCGCTTCATTGACGCCAGGTTTTACCTCTATTCCCATGTCTATTACCACAGGACCACAAGGGCCATTGACCTTCACATGCAGGAGATCTTCGGCAAGACCATGAAGCGCCTCTTCCCCTTTAACCCTAAGAAGGAGCTGGACAGGTATCTCGATGTGAACGAATGGTATCTCCTTCAGGAAGTTGAGAGCTGGCTGAGATCCGATGACCCTGAGAAAAAGGGTATTGGAAAGGAATGGGAGAGGATTATACAGAGGGAGATAAAGTGGAAGATGGGGTATGCGACTGACCTGACCATTGACCAGGCCCAGAAGGGGATAGGCTTCAAGAAGGCCTCTGACTATGAAGACGCCATCAGGGGATGCCTCCCAAAAAACCTTCAAAAGCTCCAGTTTAAGGTTGATATGGCAGCCCAGGACCCGAGGCCGCTGAACCCTATGGCTGAAGGCTCAAAGAAGGTCAATATATTTGATCCGTCAACAGGTAAGACCTCTCCAGAACCTCTTCTTGAGATTTTCAAGTTCATACCGGCAAAGGTGGTCCATTTCAGGGTGTTCGCTACAAGTCATGACCATGACAGAGAACTTGCCCTGGCTGCGGAGAAAGCGCTGGGGTTCCCGTTGGATGAGGCCGTTACAACGAATGTATAAGAGGCGCCTAAGAAGAGATAGTGAACCTGACCTCCCATAGCGAATCAAAGAACAGATCGTTTACCTTATCCAAATTACCTCCTGGCTACAGTTACAACCTCGGAATACTTCTTAACTCCGTCAGCTATGGATTCTGCAAGGGCCGTCTGAAATTTATCATCAGCAAGTCTTCGGGCCTCTTCCTTGTTGGTAATAAACGATGTCTCTATCAGGATGCTCGGCATCTGGGCGCCGATCAATACATAGAATGGAGCCTGCCTTACACCGCGGTCATTAGATCTGCCTCCATTCCCGTTCACTTCATCCAGGATGGAACCCTGGACGTAACGGGCCAGCTTGGAGGACTCGTTGATCTTGGAGTTGAGCATCAGGTCATTGAGTATCGCCTGAAGGTCGCCTATATTTTTTGTGGTTGTGGCGTTTTCCCTTGCTGCAAGCCTCATGGAATCCTCATCAGTAGCGAAGTTGAGGAAATATGTCTCTACCCCCCCGGCCTTCTTGTTCCTGCTGGCGTTGGCATGAATAGATATAAACAGGTCTGCGCCTGCCTTGTTAGCTATAGCTGTCCTCTCCTCAAGCGGAATAAAGTTATCTGCATCCCTCGTCATTATGACCTCAAGTCCAAGCCTCCCGGTCAGGATGCCGCGGAGTTTCTTTCCGACCTCGAGAACCACATCCTTCTCCTTGATCCCCCCATATCCGATAGCTCCGGGATCATGGCCGCCATGCCCCGGATCAACCACGACCGTTCTTATACCAAGTCCAAGCTGCCGCGCAAGAGAAGGAGTTGTTGGGGCTTCAACAGTTACCGGAGCAGTAACGGCAGGGAATGCATTGTCATTCTTAGAAATTATATTCTCTATCTGGTCCCCGGCCTGAGCCTCATGCTTCTCCCCTGAGACGTCTATCACTATTCTGTAAGGGTCTACCAGGGCGAATATCTTGTAACTATCTACGCTCTCGATATCCAGGACCACCCTTACGGTGTTCAGATCAAACTGTCCGGCCCTGGCCGCTTTCAGCAGCCCATCATTAATCTCAATCGGCTGCATGAGTTCTCTTTTGACCTTAGAACCGGAGATATCCAGAAAGAGCCTCGGAGAACTCCCTCCGTCCTGTCCCTTCAGGAAGGTCTCCTTGTAGGCGACCTTGCTGTCGGCTTGTATAACAACCCTGGTATAATTCGGATTTGACCAGTGTTTAATACTGTTCACATTTATATATTCTTTGCCTCTCTCTGAGGTCTCAGTTGGCTGCGGCTTCTTACTCTCCTCAACCTCTCCATCGAGTGATAACTCATTGACCCTTGCCCTGGCCTTTGCGGCCATATCTCCCTGAGGATATTTCCTTAATACCTTGTCAAACTCAATATAAGCTGCCTCTTTATTGTTCTTGTGACTAAGATATATCTCTCCTGTCATAAAAACTGCATCATCGGCGAGACGGCTCCTTGGGAATTTTTTGACAAGGGTAAGATATGTCTCTATGGCCGCATTAATATCCCGGCCCTTCTTTGAGAACCTGTAAAGTCCGGTATAAAGCTCGCCAATAGTATAAAGGGAATCATCAACCCTGCTGTCCTTTGAGTGCCGTTGGGTAAACTGCTCATAACGGTTTATGACCTTGATCCAGTTTTGGCGATAACGCATAAGTTTAGCGCTTTTCTCAAGGCGGGAGCGCTCCTGTCTGGCGGCATTATAGGTCTTATCCGCCTGACTGGCATAAGAAAGGGACGGAATAAGAAAGAGCGATACGAGAACGGCTGTAAAGGCCCTGATAAGCACCACTGCCCTCCTGAAAAGTTTATGATTTATATTAGTTCCAGATATGTTATTTGTCAAGCTCTCTTTGGACACGAATTGATTCTAAATATCTCATTTGGGGTTTAAGGCTCTTCAGGCAGCCTTATTTTCGGCGTACTTCAGGATGAAAGGGATTGTCAGCATGCCAGGGATGGTCATGATGCAGACTATTATAAAGAATATCTGATACCCGACAGCCTTCTGTATTGCTCCGCTTATCATACCCGGGAACATCATCCCCAGGGCCATGATTCCGGTAGAAATGGCGTAGTGGGAGGTCTTGTGCCTGCTGTCAGTGGTATACATGAGGTACACAGTGAAGACGATAAAACCCAGGCCGTACCCGAACTGTTCGATGGCCACAAGGGGATAAACCAGTCCCACGGAAGGCTGCGCATACGCCATATACACAAAGAAGAGGTCAGGCAGGTGCATAATGAGGACCATGGGCCAGATACACCGCCTTAACCCCAACTTTGATATGAGCCACCCGCCAAGGACCCCGCCTGAAACCAGGGAGAGTAGACCTATAGTGCCGTATACGAGGCCGACCTGGGAGGTGTTGAGGCCCAATCCTCCCGCATCAATTGAATCGAGGAGAAACGGAGAGACCATCTTGAGGAGCATGGCCTCTCCGAGACGATAGAAGAGGATAAAGGCCACTGTTGCTGCTATTCCCTCCTGGCGGAAGTACGCCCCGACAATCTCCACAAATGATGCTGTTTCAGCCGCCCCGACAGCGCCGCTTCTTTTGTCTGTCGTCGGGTATGGAAGCATAAACCTGTGGTAAAGGGACGCAAGGAGGAAGAGGGCCGCAGCCGCAGCCAGGACCAACATCCAACTGATCGGAATGTTTCCAGTAGCAACCTCGATCCTGCCTGCAAGATAGACGAGAAGGCCGGAGCCGAAGATCATGGCAAGGCGGTAGAAAGTAGTTCGCAGACCTGCAAAAAGCGCCTGTTCTTTCTCAGTGAGAGCAAACATATAGAAGCCATCAGTGGCAATGTCATTGGTGGCGGATATGAAGGCGCAGGCAACGAAAGCAAACAGGGACAGTATAAAAAAATGCGGGGTATTGAGTGAGCAGGCTGCAACAAAGAGCGAGAGCCCCATCGCAAGCTGCATCCAAAGAATCCAGCTTCGCCTGGTAGCGCTCATTTCTACTGTTGGAGCCCAGAACATCTTTATAACCCACGGAAGATAAAGCCAGCTCGTCCAGAAGGCGATGCTGGCGTTGTCGACGCCCATGCGCTTATACATGATCACGGAAACGGTATTAATGAGCACATACGGAAGTCCCTCGAAAAAGTAGAGGGTCGGCACGAACAACCATGTATTGCGGGAGGAAGAGGGCATAAACCTTAAGGATTAAGGATGAGAGGTAAGGGATGAATTAAAACCTTTAGTTTCTCTCATCCTTTTGTTTAACTAATTGGAGGCGGCGATCGGATTTGAACCGATGAATAGAGGTTTTGCAGACCTCTGCCTTACCACTTGGCTACGCCGCCTTAACAAGGCATATAAAATAACTGAAGGGGTGGCTGGTGTCAAGGAGAATGTATGGACGGGTCTGCGACAAATTTGTTGGTAGAGATATATAGCAAGTATTTAGATAGTAAGCTGTAAACTCCTGAATTGAGTGATCCGGCTTCAGATATGATCCTCATAACGCCCCCTAACCCCGGTTTCCCTCCTGTTTTAGGAGGGGAGCACGAAGTGCGGGGTGGTAATCAGGGTTATCAAACCACCCCTGCCCCTCCTTATCCAAGGAGGGGAGTCTGGACTTTAAACCTCCCCTATTAGAAAAGAGGGGATTGAGGGGAGTTAGTCGAATTGAATGTGCCAACAAATTTGTGGTAGACCCGGGTGGTTTTTTGAGGTTGTATACTTGCGTTAAAATGTGTTATCTTCTGTGCACATTTTATGTTTGATGTCATACTGTGATGTATGAGGTTATATGCAGGAGACAGGTTTTTTTAGGGCATGTGTGTGGCTGGTATTGTTGAATTGAAGAACTGAAAACTAAAAAGGAGGGTACACAAATGGCAATGAAAGTTGAAATCAAGGGGGACAAGCTTTGCATCGAGATAGACCTTCAAAGGCCGACGCCTTCGGCATCCGGCAAGACCCTGGTTGTGGCCAGCACAAGAGGGAACGTCTCCACTGAGGCGATAATTGATGGAAAGCCTGTGACTATTGGGCTGAATGCGTACATCTATCCATAAAGCATTTAACCACAGAGGATACAGAGGACCAACTCCCCCCAACCCCCTCTTTAGTAAAGAGGGGGCGACGAAGTCGGGGGCGTTTAAAAAGATTTTTCTCTGTCTCTCTGTAATTCATTTTAGTGGCGGGACTTAAGCAATGCAAAAAGCAATTCCTCATACAGAAGGGATAAACCCGGCCTCCAGGGACCTGGATATGAAGTCCATCGCCGAGATCATTGAGATTATGAACAATGAGGACAGGCGGGCCGTGGAGGCTGTGTATCAGGCCAGGAATCAGATTGAGAGGGCTGTTGAAGTCGTTGTGGAAACCTTTAACAACGGTGGAAGGCTCTTTTATATCGGCGCAGGCACCAGCGGAAGGCTTGGAGCGCTTGATGCTTCAGAGTGTCCGCCAACCTTCAGCGCCCCTCCTGAGATGGTTCAGGGAATTATTGCAGGAGGGGATATTGCTTTGAGAAAGGCGGTTGAAGGGGCTGAGGATGACGAGGAGGCCGGCAGACAGGCCATCCATGAGAATGGGGTAAGACAGGGGGATATGGTTATCGGCATATCTGCTTCCGGGTTGGCTGTCTTTGTAAGCGGGGCATTGGAAGAGGCGAGGATGCTTGGCGCTAAGGCATGGCTTCTAACATGCAACCCTGATTTTGGAATGCGGAATGCGGAGTGCGGGTTTAAATCCAAAACTCAAAACTCAAAACTCAAAACATATTTTGACGGCGCAATTGCCATAGACACCGGAGCGGAGGTAATTGCAGGTTCAACGCGCCTTAAGGCAGGGACTGCTACGAAGCTTGTCCTCAACATGATAACAACTATTTCGATGGTTAAAACAGGAAAGGTCTACGGCAATCTTATGGTTGATGTAAACCCTACCAACAAAAAGCTTAAAGAGAGGGCGGTGAGGATAATATCCGAGGTCGCGCAATGCAGCATGGACGAGGCGGGAGAACTCCTCGTTGCATCTGGAAATATTCCAAAGATGGCAGTAGTAATGAAGATAAAAGGTGTAGAAAGGGTCGCCGCAGAGAAATTACTGGCAGAACATAAAGGAATCTTGAGAGAGACGATAAAATGAAGAGGCTTATCGAGGTGTTCGATAAACCGGGTAGAACTGTCCTTGGTCTTATGTCCGGGACGTCCCATGACGGGATAGATGCGGCAATTGTGAAGATCAGTGGCCGGTGGTCGGTGGTCGGTGGTCGGCAAAAAATTGAAGCAGTTAAACTTCTTTATCATAACACATATCCTTATAATGCCGAGGTTAAGAAAAGGATCGGCAAGGCATTCAACGGTACCACCGAAGATATATGCAGGCTTAACTTTGAGTTGGGGGAGGCCTTTGCAGATGCTGCTTTAAAGTGCATAAAAGAGGCAGGGCTTAAACCTGAAGATATTGAGATAATTGCGTCGCATGGCCAGACCATTTATCATATCCCGCCGTTGGAGGGGGAAAAGGGCTCAACCCTTCAGATTGGAGAGGCCGCGGTAATTGCGGAAAGGACAGGCATCCTCACGGTTTCTGATTTCAGGAGCAGGGATATGGCTGCAGGAGGGCATGGGGCTCCTCTTGTCCCTCTTGCGGATCACATCTTGTTTCATAAAGAAGGTAAGGTTACTGTTGTCCAGAATATAGGCGGGATCGCCAATCTAACAGTAGTTACCGAGAGGCTTGAAGACGTTGTTGCTTTTGACTCGGGGCCTGGGAACTCTCTCATAGACGAGGCGGTAAAGGAATTGACCGGCGGGAACTTTGACAAGGACGGCAGGATGGCATCAAAGGGGAAGGTTGATGCAGCCCTGTTAGAGGAACTTATGAACCACCCATACCTTAAGGCTGATCCACCAAAGTCTACAGGAAGGGAGTTGTTTGGAAGAGAGATGGCTATCCTGCTTGTAGAGGCATCGAGGAAAAAGAAAAGGAAACCTGAAGACCTCATTGCGACGCTGACAAGATTTACAGCCGGTTCTATCTATAATGCCTGCGAGAGATTTGTATTTCCAAAATACAAAGTTGACCAGATTGTCCTCACAGGGGGCGGTAGCAAGAACCCCGTAATGGTTGGATATTTGAAAGAATTGTTTGTAGAGTCAGGTTTGAAACCTGCCTCTACGGTAGTTTTTATCGACGACCTCGGTATTCCTTCATCTGCCAAGGAGGCCCTGTCATTCGCCATACTCGGAAACGAAACCATATCAGGGAATCCTTCTAACCTCCCAAAGGCAACAGGGGCAAAGAAGTCAGTGATCCTGGGGAAGATCAGTCTTTAGTTCTACTTTGTCACATTACCATTGCTCTTCCTTTTTCCCTTGATTTGCACCCAAACGTCGCCTATTATCATTCATCATGCCGCTTTATACCACTGAGGCCGTGGTCCTTGGCTCTATGGACTTCGGCGAATCTGATAAAATAGTTACATTCTACACCATCACCTTCGGGAAGCTGAAAGGGATTGCAAAGGGTGCAAAGAGGAGCAAGAAGAGGTTCGGGATTAATCTTGAGCCTTTTTCTCTCGTCAGGCTTCACTTCTTTGAAAAAAAGGAGGACTCCCTTGTAAGGGTATCTGCATGCGACCTCATCAACCCATTTCAAGGGATAAGGGATGACCTTTTCAAGATCGCCTACGGCAGTTACATGATTGAGGTTGTGGAAAAGCTGGCCCCTGAAAGGGTAAGGCATACTGAACTGTTTACACTGTTGACCGATTTCCTGGGGATTCTGGAGGCCAGAGGCGTAACCGAAGACCTGCTGAGGGTCTTTGAGGTAAGGCTTCTCGATGACCTGGGTCTCAGGCCGCATGTCTCTGATTGCGTAATCTGCCACACCCCTTTCGTCATCGGCGCAAAGGTTCGCTTTAGTCCGGAGAAAGGGGGAGCCCTCTGCAACAGGTGCGTCAAAGGCTTATCAACAATCCAGATTTCAATTGGCGCCCTTAAGACCCTTGAGATGGCAATTAAGATAGAACCTGTGAAGATCCCCCGCCTGGTATTCAGCAGGGAGGTCAGGGATGAAAGCAGGGAGGTTCTGCGGGGTTTTATCAGGTTCCATACAGGATCGGTGCTCAAATCCCTAGAGTTTATAGAGAAGATCAAGGATATTAAATAGGAAAATACAGGTTTTTCATGGCAAAAAAGGCTTGACACTGGCGCCCTTGTATGTTAAAAAATCTTTTAATTATGCCCTCTTACGGTCTTTTCAGGAATAATGACGGAGCGATGTAATGAGTGATGAGTCGAAACTGATGCTCTTCTCTGTAAAGGGGTTTGTATTTGCCATAGGGGTGGCTGACCTCCTGGAGGTCGCTGAAATCAGCGCCGAAAGGATATCCGTCAGTGAAGAGGGTCCATTCAGTTATAAATTTGATTTCAGAGGCATTGATACCCCTGTAGTTGATATGGCAAGGCGCATATCCGGTATGCCAACGCCTGTGACAGGCCTTTTACAGCTTCTAGTGGTTGAGACAGGTTCCCGTCCCTTTGCCTTGATGATAGATAAGGTTCTGGAGGTTGTAAAGCGTGCAGGAATCGTATACAGGTTCCCGGAGATGCTCAGGACCGAAGAAAACCGTTATATAAAGGCCATATACAGGCTTAACAATACTATGTGCATGGAGATTGGAGCAGCCTCGGTGTTGAACGACACTGAATTGGCTGAATTGAGGGCATCCTGACGTGTTGGAGCGCGAGACC
>JACQYJ010000154.1 GCA_016208525.1 Deltaproteobacteria bacterium
AGAGACACGTTTTTATAAAAACGGAAACGAGGCATTACTTGATAAATCCCCAATTAAGAGCGCCAAAGAGGTATTGCCGCTTCCGAACCTTGATGGTCTCGTAAAAAGTCTTTTCTGTGGTTCGACAGGCTCACCACGAACGGAATAAAGTCAATGATTTCAACCTGACCACCGTTCGCCCTGAGCTTGTCGAAGGGTGATTGAAGGGAAGAGGAAGGGCGTATCCCACCCTCACCCTGCCCCTCTCCCTGATGGAGAGGGAAAATAGAGGAGAGCGCGATTTGACAATTGCACTGCATTGCATTATTATGTAATGCAATCTTGTAAGGAGGTGTCTTTAATGCAATCTCAACTAACAGTCAGGCTGTCGGACGACCTTGTCAGCGGGATTTCCGACGTTGCAAAAAATCTTCATTTCAAGCGTTCCGACGTGGTAAGGCTGGCCCTGGAGCATTTTTTGGAAGAGTTTCGCGCTAAGGCAAAGGAGGAAGAGAAACCGTACGACAAGGTTAAAAACCTTATCGGAACTGTTTCAAGCGGCGTCTCTGACCTTGGAGAGGGACACAGGAAGCATCTTTTGAGGAAATTTAAGAAAGATGCGTAGCATCCTTCTCGACACCGGAGTATTTGTTGCGCTCCTTGACTCAAGCGAAAGGCGTCATAAGCGCTGTGTCGCTTTTTTCAGAGAGTTCAAGGGCAAGCTCCTCACGACGGAGCCCGTCCTGACCGAGACCCTTTATCTGCTTAACTCTTCCATCAAGGCGCAAAAAACATGCATAGAATTTATTCTAAAAGGCGGTGTTGCACTTATCCCGCAATCAATCGGGAGCCTTTCGAGAGCGGCTGCGCTGATAGAGAAATACAGGGACATTCCAATGGACTTTGCGGACGCAACCCTCGTCGTCCTTGCCGAGGAAACCGGCGTTGACGAGGTCTTTACATTGGACAACAAGGGGTTCAATTCCTATCGGATTCACGGGAAAAAGGCTTTTAAGATATGGCCGGAATGACGTGGTCTGTAACTGGTTCTTCCGGCGGTATCCGAGGCTTGCGAGGGTGATTGAGGGGAAGAGGAAGGTCTTGACAATACATAACGATTCGTATTAACGTCTGCATACTATTTTCTGTTATAATAAAATAGGAGACAAAGATGGCAAAAGGTAAAGAAAAGATATCAGAGATTAAATTCAAATATATATTTCCTGATGATTATAATCCCATCTATGTAAACGGCATCTATGGCGGCGTGACGCCAAACGGAGATATTGTTGCCAACTTCTTTTTTGAGAGGCACGCCCTGCCAAATTCGCAATCTCAACAGTTAATGGCGAACGGAACCTTGGGGGAACTGGTGTCGAATGAGCCGGAGGACCTTCAGAAAAGTATGGTACGTGTAGTAAATAGCGGGGTCATACTCAATGTTCGAACTGCAAAAGAACTCCATAGGTGGTTGGGTGAACAGTTAAAGATTGCAGAAAAAATGGAAAAGGAGAGTAAATAATGATCGTTACGGCGCCTTCAACAGCAAGGACTCCAGGATCAAGGTTTAATAAGGCTTTTTCTTATGAAGGATACGGCAGATACAGAGAACTCGGCCAGACTGTTTCTCATCCATCTCATAGCGAAGAAAGAGAAGAGCCTTGCATCGTAAAGATACAGGCATTGCAGCATTTGAAATTGACCGTCCCTTTGGATGCGGTTGTTGAGATAGATGCGGATGGCTTTATTGCAAGAACGGTTGATCTTCCGTTATATGGCTTTGGAAACGACCGCTTAGAAGCGATAAGCGCCCTGAAAAAAGAAATTGAATCTCTCTATAACGACCTGATGGAAGATGACCGTTTTACCGATGAATGGCTTGGGTATAAGAATTTCTTGAAGAAAAGGGTTGCGCCTGCCAGATGAAGAACAGCAAGTATTCAACGAGCGATGTAAAGAAACAGTGCGAAAACAAGCTCGACATAGAATTCCGCTCCGGTGGCGAATTTAACGGCTGGTTTTGGTTAGACAATATGAAGGTAGCCAGAATTACCGTCCCTAAAGGAAGAAAGCCGATTCCGCCCAAAACGTATAAATCTATGGCAACGCAGCTTAAGATTTCCATTGAGGATTTTGATGATCTGTTGGAATGCCCGCTGACCAAGGATAAATACGAAAAAAAGTTGAGGGCGTTAAATCAACAGTAACCCATCATTTGTGTAATAAGAAGGCCGACTGCTTTTGGAGTCGGTCTTTTTTTGATTGCCATGCCTACTCAGACATCATAGACAACCGAAACACCAAGATCAGGGATGAGGTGAACGCCCTCCTCGGAAGTTCCGATGAGGCGAAGATAGCCGTCGGATACCTTTACCTATCCGGCTTTTATCAGATAGCTTCGATGCTCGGAGAGCTTGAGGAAGTAAGGATCATCACCGGGAACACCCTTCAGAGGGCCGGGAAGGTTGACAGAATAGGTTCTGGGGCCGAAATAATAAACATCAAAAAATTGCGCCCTGTAACAGGGTTGAAAGGGAACTGAATCTTGCACGGAAGTAAGTGTTAATGAAGAACAGAAGGAGAAATACTTTGGCGACCTTGAGGAGTTGAGAAAGGTCTTTAAAGATGCTATAAGCAAGGAAAGGCTCCCGGAAATCACAGAGAAGATGCAAAGAGATGAGACTAAAAAACAGATTGAGTTTGTATGCGGAGAAGTAATATTATAGATAGTTGCGAGGCGAGAGATGATAGAGGTTTTAAAAACATCAGACAAGGATTTCAGGAAAAAGCTTCAAGCCATTACCTCCAGAGGAGAGGCCGACACCTCGAAGGTGGAAGATGCTGTAAAGGAGATTATTACAGGTATCAGGAGACACGGGGACAAGGCCCTCTTCTCGTATACGTCTGAGTTCGACAGGCTATCCTTAGACAAGAAGAGCATAAAGGTCAGCGATAAGGAATTCAAAGATGCAAGGAAGGCCGTCTCAAAGGATATAGTTGAATCCTTAATGCTGGCTGCAAAGAGGATAGAGGCATTTCACAAGAGGCAACTGGAGGAGTCCTGGTTCTTCCATGAGGATGACGGTGTAACCTTGGGCCAGATGGTCAGACCCTTGGAAAGGGTTGGTTGCTATGTCCCCGGAGGAAAGGCCGTCTACCCGTCTTCTGTTCTTATGAACGTGATCCCTGCAAGGGTGGCAGGGGTAAAAGAGGTAATAGTCTGTTCCCCGACTCCGGGCGGAGAGATAAACCCCTATGTCCTTGTGGCTGCGGAGATTGCCGGGGCTGATGCGGTATTTAAGGTCGGAGGGGCCCAGGCGATTGCCGCCATGGCATACGGGACTCCCTCTGTCCCAAGGGTAGACAAGATCGTGGGGCCAGGAAACATCTATGTGGCAACAGCCAAGAGGCTGGTCTTTGGCGTAGTTGACATTGACATGATAGCAGGCCCCAGCGAGATACTGGTTGTTGCAGATAAAAGCGCAAACCCCGCATTCATAGCAGCCGACCTCCTTTCCAAGGCTGAGCATGACGAGATGGCCTCTTCCATACTGGTCACGACTTCAATAAAGATAGCTGACGAAACGATTAAAGAGCTGACGAAGCAACTCAAGAAGCTCTCCAGGAAGGAGATAGCCGAGAAATCTCTGAAGGATTACGGGGCAGTGATCCTCGTTGAGGACTTGGATGAGGCGGCTGCTATTGTAAATGAGATAGCCCCGGAGCACCTGGAGCTTTCAGTTGACAGGCCTTTTGAGCTTCTTCCCAGGATAAAGAACGCAGGGGCCATATTCCTCGGCCATTACACGCCTGAAGCAGTCGGCGACTATGTCGCAGGGCCAAACCACACCTTACCCACAGGAGGAACGGCGAGGTTCTTTTCCCCGCTTTCAGCCACAGACTTCCTCAAGAGATCAAGCATAATCTATTATTCAGATGCTGCGCTGAAAAAGATAGGAAAGGATGTAGTAAGGATAGCAGAGGCAGAGGGGCTGACGGCGCATGCAAATTCGGTGAAGATAAGGCTCTGATTTATATTACACTTAAAAACTGCAAACCACAGAGCACACAGAAGAAACCCTTTAATACCAAAAGAAAAACCTTCTTTTAAATCTTTTCTCTATGCACTCAAAAGATGACTTTTAAAAACACATAATTTTTAAAGTCAAAATCATGAGAACACAGAGCAGAAAAGGGTTTTAAAAGGTTCTTATACTCAAAATTTATCTCTGTGCCCTCTGTGGTTTGCAGTTTTTAGGTGATAATCTGAGGACACAGAGGGGAGGGAACAAAACGATCTGTAACTATCTGATATTAAAGCTGTTCTCTGTGTTCTGTGGTTAGATTTTGACAATGCGCGAGAAAATTGGAGGATAAATAATGAAACTGAAGGTAGTTGTTCATAAAGCGGAAGAAGGTGGGTATTGGGCCGAAGTGCCGGCAGTTCCCGGGTGTTTTACTCAAGGAGAGACCTGGGAAGAACTGCTTAATAATATCTATGAGGCTGTGGAGGCTTGTCTTTCCGTTGATACTGAGGAGATAGAACTGAAACCCCACGATGAAGTGCTTCAGATTGCCGTATGAAAAGCATTTCAGGCAAGCAGTTATGCCGGATTCTGGAGAGGAAGGGATGGGAACTGAAGACAATCAAAGGAAGTCATCATGTCTATATGATGGATGGAAGGACGGAACGTATAAGCGTTCCGGTTCATGGCAACAAAGATCTAAAAATAGGCATGTTGAAGGCTATAATGAAACTTGCTGAAATTGAAGAAAGTGAACTGTAGAATGGGAAACACCTTAGAGCTTATAAAAACTGAAATTAGAGACCTCTTGCCGTATAAAATCGACGAGACCTGCTGCCCTATAAAATTGGACGCCAATGAAAACCCCTATCCCCTGCCTGATGAACTCAGGGAAAAGGTCAATAAGGCCCTTTCAGAGGTCTTGTTAAACCGTTATCCCGACCCTGACGCAAGGGAGCTGAAGGGTCTTATATCACACTGGCTGTCAGTTCCTGAAGAGTTCCTGATGCTCGGAAACGGCTCGGACGAGTTGATCCAGGCAATCCTTATCGCCACATCATGGGGTTCTCCAACGGTTGTTGTCCCGTCGCCGACCTTTTCCATGTATAAGATAACCGGGCTGGCAGTCGGCCACAGGGTTCTGGAGATACCGCTGGATAAATCGTTTGACATTGACCCGGCAGCCGTAATTGATGCCTGCGGGAGGGAAAGGGCAAAGGTCGTCTTCCTGAGCACACCAAACAACCCAACTGGAAACAGGTTTTCGGATGATAAGGTCCTTGAAGTGGTTAAAGGGTCTCACGCCCTCGTGGTTGTAGACGAGGCATACGGAGATTTTTCAGGGAAGACCCTCGTCCCCTACCTGAAAGAGAATATGAACCTCATAATCCTGAAGACCCTTTCAAAGATCGGTATGGCTGGACTGAGGCTTGGGATCATGGCCGCCAACCCTGATCTGATAAATGAGCTTGACAAGGTAAGGCTTCCATATAATATCAACTCCCTCTCCCAGGCTGTGGCCGCAGTTCTCCTGAACAACATGGATGCCATAAATGGGCAGATAGATGCCATTATCCCGGAGAGGGAGAGGGTTTACAGAGCCTTGAGGGACCTCGATGGAGTCACTCCATATCCGTCCGAGGCCAACTTCATCCTCTTCAAGGTCCGGGATGCTGACGATCTTCATAAGAGGCTTGTTGAGAAGGGGATACTTATAAGGAACCTCAACAGGCCCGGAAGGCTTGAGAACTGCATGAGGGTGACGGTGGGGACGCCTGAGGAGAATGGTGCGCTTTTAGGTGCAATGGCGAAGTTGCTGATTAATGCATAAAACAGGAATTAACCGCTGAGACGCTGACTTTTTAGAAGTTATGAACATAAGAAGTTGAGAAGTTGAGAAAAAACCTTTAACCTCTTAACTTCTTATCTTCCGCTGAATTCTCTGTGCCTCTGCGCCTCTGCGGTGAAAAAGCTTTTTACCTAAAAACTGCAAACCACAGAGAACACAGAGATATTTTTTGGGGATAAAAACCTTTGTAACCCCTTTTCTTATCTGTGTTCTCATGCTTTAGATTTAAAAATTATTGGGCTTTTAAAAAGTCACCTTTTGAGTGCACAGAGAAAAGATTTAAAACAAGAGCCTCTTGCAAAAGTCCTTAACCACAGGGACACCGAGAAAAGATGAGAGGCACAGAGGACAAAA
>JACQYJ010000155.1 GCA_016208525.1 Deltaproteobacteria bacterium
TTGCCTATCGGCGCCATCAGATCAATGACCCTCATGGTCATATCTTTGTCCTTAGGGCTCTTTAGCGGAACCTCAAGTTTTATCCTTTCCTGAGGATAAAGAGGTGTAAGGTTATCAAATAGTATCTTGTCCCTGGCAACTTCAGGGTCTTCAAAATTTACCTTGTCAACCTTGAGAAGGGCGAAGTATTTCTCTGACTCCTTTGGAGGCCTTATCTGGCCGGAAACCGTGTCCCCTGTCTTAAGGTTGAACCTTCTGATCTGTGACGGGGATACATATATGTCGTCAGGACCGGGCAGATAATTATAATCGGGCGCCCTCAGAAATCCAAACCCATCAGGGAGTATCTCAAGCACCCCTTCGCTGGATATCATCCCGTTCTTGTCCGTCTGGGCCTGAAGAAGGGCAAATATGAGGTCCTGCCTCCTCATTCCGGCAGCGCCTTCTATGTTGAACTCCCTGGCAAGCGCCGTAAGTTCGTTGATCTTCTTCTCTTTCAATTCTTTCAGATTCATACTTCTCCTCGTTCAATAAAATACGTCTATTAACATTTGATGGTCTTGTCAAAAGTCTTTTTGCGCCGCAAAGTCGCAAAGAGCGCGAAGAAAAGCTTTTTATAATTAAACCTAAATTCGGCAATTGGCCACGGACAAAAGCGGACAAACCCTGATAAACAAACATCTCAAAAGAAAAATTGTTTCACCCAAAAGGTGATTCGATTATTTTTGATAATTATTTAAAATATCTGTGTTTTGTCCGTGAAATATCTGTGTTTTGTCCGTGAAAGTCTGTGGCTAAGTGCATTTTTTAGGTTAAACAGTTACCTTTGCGTCCTTCGCGTCTTTGCGGTTACTTTTGAATTTTTACGGCTTTATCAATCTCGGTTCTCTTTTTGTAGGAAGCTTATTGCCATGAACTCTATTTGGGATTTTTTTAAGATGGAAGAGGTGATCAGGAAGGCTTTATACTGTGGTTCACTCTTCTCAGCTATTACGGGGATTTTCTGTACCCTTTTCGGTTAGGTTAATAGGTTGTTTTAGGTTGATATAAAATATACCCGACTTTTTTGATATTGTCAAGCGGATATCCGTTACTTTGCAGGTTCTTCCTGTGGCGAAGCCGGTTTTGCCTCCTGGGGCTTGACAGCCGTGGATTTAGCGGTTTCAGGCATAACAGAGCTGGTTTTAGAGCTGCCTATCACAGTCAAGGATAGGGATGTTATCATGAATATTATAGCCGCTCCCGCTGTGAGCCTGCCAAGGAAGGTTGCAGCGCCGCTGCTCCCGAATATGGTCTGGGATGCCCCGCCAAAGGCTGCTCCCATATCAGCGCCTTTCCCGCTCTGGAGGAGAACAACCAGCACAAGGGAAATGGCCACAACCACATGTATTATTGTTATAACTACCGTCATATTAACCCCCAAATATAGTTGCAGGGCACAGTTTGTGCCCTGCCTGATCTATAAGTAATGCTCCGTGTCCTTTGCCATCTCAGGAACCTTGAATTTGACTATCCTCGCAAATAAATCTGCCTTAAGGCTTGCCCCTCCAACCAGGGCTCCGTCAATATCAGGTTCCGTCATAAGCTCATCAATATTTTCAGGTTTTACGCTACCGCCGTAGAGGATTCTTATATCGTCAGCTGCATCATTGAATATCTTCTTCAACAGCCCCCGTATATAGGAATGTACCTCCTGGGCCTGCCCGGGTGTGGCTGTCTTCCCTGTCCCAATGGCCCACACCGGCTCATAAGCTATAACCAAATCTTCAGGGATAGAGATATTAACAGTCCTGAGACTGGTTGTCAACTGTCTTTCAATGACTGAAAAGGTCTCACCACTTTCTCTTTCGGCAAGGGTCTCGCCAACACAAACGACAGGTATGAGCCCTGATGAAAGCGCCAAACGGACCTTCCTGTTGACCCCTTCATCGGTCTCCGCAAACAACTGTCTGCGTTCGGAATGACCTGCAATAACATAATCACATCCGGCATCAAGAAGCATCTCTGCGGACACTTCACCTGTAAATGCCCCCTTATCCTCCCAATAGAAGTTCTGGGCGGCCAAAGTCATATTACTCCCTACGAGCGCTTTTGATACGGAACTCAGGGCTGTAAAAGGCGGGGCAAGAACTATCTCCCTCCCTTTCACCTCTGACACCATCATCTTGAGCCTCTTAACAAGTTCAAGGGCATCAGGAATGGTGTAGTTCATCTTCCAGTTACCGACGATTACAGGTTTTCTCATGTTCTATCCGTCAACACCAGAATACCTGGAAGCTCCTTCCCCTCCAGCAACTCCAGGAAGGCCCCACCGCCGGTGGAGATATATGATATCTTAGCATACTCACCGGCCCTGTGTATGGCAACATCCGTGTCCCCTCCGCCGACAATGGTCAGAGCGTATGAATTCGCCACATGGGATACAGTGGCATAAGTGCCGCGGCTGAACGCATCCATCTCAAATACCCCCATGGGACCGTTCCAGATTATGGTCTTTGCATTCTGAAGAGCCTCTCCAAAAAGGGTTGTAGTGGCCGGGCCGATATCTAAGGCCATCCACTCCTTCGGTATCTCCTGGGTAGTAGTTACCTTGCTTTCAGCATCAGGGGCAAATTTGTCAGCCACTACGCAATCCACAGGAAGATAGAACTTTACCCCTTTGTCCTTGGCTTTTGCCATCACAAGCCTTGCAGTCTCAAGCATGTCCTCTTCAACCATGGACTTGCCGACATTATAGTTCATTGCCTTCAGAAAGGTATTCGCCATGCCCCCGCCGACAACGATCTTATCAACCTTGTCGCACAGGTTAAGAAGTACATTCAGCTTGCTGGAGACCTTGGCGCCGCCAATGATTGCCACAAAGGGCCTCATCGGGTTTTCCATGGCCTTCCTGAAATATTCAAGCTCCTTCTGCATCAGAAGTCCTGCCACAGAGGGGCTGACGTATTTAGTCATTCCGTGGGTCGTAGCATGGGCCCTGTGGGCTGTGGCAAAGGCATCGTTCACATATATGTCGGCAAGCCTGGCCAGCTTTTGGGCAAAGGCATCATCGTTCTTTTCCTCTTCGTTATAAGATCTGACATTCTCCAGGAGGATAATATCCCCATCCTTCATCGAATTGACGGCCTTCTCAACGTCCGGACCTATGCAGTCGTCAAGGAAGGTTATCTCCTTCTCCAGGAGCCTGCCAAGCCTCTTTGCTACAGGGGCCAGGGAGTATTTTGCCTCCCGATCCCTGGGCCTGCCCATATGAGATGCAAGGACCACCTTCGCCCCTTCATCCAGCGCAAAGTTTATGGTAGGAAGGACCGCCCTTATCCTTGTGTCGTCGGTTATATTCCCCTGTTCGTCCTGAGGGACGTTGAAGTCAACCCTGATAAAGACCCTCTTCCCCTTCAGGACCACATCTCTAATGGAAAGTTTTTCTTTCACGGCATCACCTCAAAGCTATTTTCCTCGCAAAGGCGCCAAGGCACGAAGTTTTTAAGATTGCGATTTTAGCTCTTTCTTTGCGTTCTTTGCGTCTTTGCGTGAGATATTTTTTGAATTTAAAGTTTGACGAAGTCGTAAAAAGTCACAGATCACCCTTCGACAAGCTCAGGGCGAACGGTGGTCAGGTTGAAATCATTGACTTTATTCCGTTCGTGGTGAGCTTGTCGAACCACAGAAAAGACTTTTTACGAGACCATCAAAGTTTCTTAGCGATATAGACTGCCAGGTCCCTCATCCTTGAAGAGTAGCCCCACTCGTTATCATACCATGAAAGGACCTTCACCATCCTCTTGTCAATAACTGTTGTAGTTGCAGCGTCAACTATTGAAGAGTGGTCGTTGCCGTTGAAGTCCCTTGACACCAGCTCCTCTTCACAGAACTGAAGTATCCCTTTGAGCTTACTATCTGCGGCCTTCTTCAGCGCCGCATTGACCTCTTCCAGGGTTGTATCCTTCTCTACATCCACTACAAGGTCAACAAGAGATACGTTAGGAGTAGGGACCCTTATTGCAAGGCCATCCAGTTTTCCTTTAAGCTCAGGAAGGACAAGAGAAACGGCAGATGCAGCGCCGGTAGTTGTAGGGATCATGGAAAGGGCGGCAGCCCTTGCGCGCCTCAGGTCCTTATGCGGGAGGTCAAGGATCCTCTGGTCGTTGGTATAGGAATGGATTGTAGTCATCAAACCTCTCGCTATCCCGAAATTCTCAAGGATGACCTTTGCTATTGGAGCAAGACAGTTGGTTGTGCAGGATGCGTTGGAGATGATATTATGATTCGAAGGGTCGTATTTATCTTCATTGACACCCATGACTATTGTTATATCAGGGTTCTTTGCAGGCGCGGATATAATCACCTTCTTTGCGCCTGCTGCAAAGTGCTTTGATGCCTTTTCCCTGTCTGTAAAGAGGCCTGAGCATTCAAGGGCAATATCCACGCCCATCGCCTTCCATGGAAGCTCTGCAGGGTCTTTAAGGGCCAGTATCTTTATCTCCCTCCCGTTAACAACAATGGCGCCATCCTTAGCCTTTACCTCTGCGTCAAAGATGCCGTGAACAGAGTCGTATTTAAGCAGATGGGCCAGTGTCTCAGCATCTGTAAGATCGTTTATGGCCACAAAATCCAGTTCATTGTTATTAAGAGAGGCCCTCAGGATATTCCTCCCTATCCTTCCGAATCCATTGATAGCAACTTTAACCGACATGACACCCTCCTTTTATGGTCTATATATTAAAAAATATTGGACAGCAAAGTAAAAAGCTTCAGATGCAAGGCGTGCAATTCCTGAGGAATGAAGCGTACATGTAGTTACGCTGGAATGACGAAGGATGCAGCGCAACGCAGCAGATAAATTTTTTACGACGCTGTAAATGAATTATACCCAAAAAGCCCATTCCGTCAACTAAATTATGATTCATTCGTAAAAAGTCTTTTTTTGCCACGAAGACACAAAGGCACAAAGAAAAAATCCTTTATTTTCGATGTGTTAGGCTTAGTGTCTTGGTGCCTTTGTGGCAAATTTTAGTTTTTACGAGGGCATCAATTATGATGCACTCGTAAAAAGTCCCAAATCACCCTTCGACAAGCTCAGGGCGAACGGTGGTCTGGTTGAAATCATTGACTTTATTCCGTTCGTGGTGAGCTTGTCGAACCACAGAAAAGACTTTTTACGAATAAATCAATTATGAGACAATAATAAACTGCAAGGCCTTTTTTATTGTCCTAATGCCAATACGAGGCAGTAAATTCAGCGGCTATCAATTCCCGCTGACAGCCAGGTCATCAAGATAGAAGGCCCCGTCAAAACCATTTGTACTGCTGTCGTATCCGCCGTCCTGGTCGCTCCATGAACTGTCGCTTACGAACCTGAACCTCAGACTTACTATATTTCCCACATAAGATGAAAGGTTTATATTCTGCAGAGTCCAGGCCTGCAATACCCCTGTAACGGTCTGGATTCCAGTCCAGGTCGTTCCGCCGTTTGTGCTGACCTCAACATATCCGAATTCGTAATTCGCCTCCATATCGTGTCTCATTTTAAACAATAAAGAGGCCCCGGATGATCCCCTCAAATCAATGCCGGATATGGTCAGCTTTTCATCCCAGTTGTTTCCATAACCTGCTCCGCCTGACCAGCCGTTTGTCGTCGCATAAGCGGCGTCCTCACCGCACCGGTAAGCGTTCCCTGTAGCTCCCCATGCGCCGGAATAGAAGTGGGTGGTGTTGCTCAGGGAGGCAAGACCGGTGACGTTCCCGTCAAAGTCGTTGGCATATACTGTCCCTGGTTCGGTTATAATAATAGTCTGAGCTTCTGCAACGGATGTCCTGTCAACAGTCGTGCCATCAGGGAAGATCACCCTTACGTCGCATGTTGTCATGGTCAGGCCGAGGTGTAGTGCCTTGTCCTCCGAAGACGCATATCCTGAGCCTGCAGTAACTAACCTTGCCCCAAGAAGTTTTGCGCTGTTTCCGATAAACCCTGCCTCGTACACCTCGACCCTCGCTCCAACGGCGTCTTTGTTCCCTGAAGTTCCAAGGAGTTTAACCTTCAGCCAGCCGTTGTTGTTCTGCTCCGTCCTGAAGAATGAATTGGCGCCGCTATTGACGACATAGATGTCCATATCTCCGTCAAAGTCTCCGTCCACCGCGGCAACCCCATAGCTTATACCGGCATCGGCGACTCCGGCATTCACAGCATTGTCTGTAAATACGCCCGCTCCGTTGTTGATATAAAGCCTGTTCGCAGCATCCGTATTTGCCGAATAGAGGTCAATATCTCCGTCATGGTCAATATCTACGAACACCGCTCCAGCGCTGTTCGATGCATCAGCGACACCTCTTGTTGCTGCCTCTTCGGTGAATACGCCTCCTGTCTGGATGCCTCCGTTGATATACAGGCGGTTTGCGACGTTTCTTGTCACATAGACGTCCATATCTCCGTCCCTGTCCACATCACCGATGGAAACCCCCTGGCCTCCGCCCGTATCGGAGATGCCGTATGCGGCAGACTTTTCTGTGAATACCATCACCCCTGTCTGCTCGTAATACTGATTGGCCTGCCCGCTGTTTATGACAAGGATGTCGAGCTTGCCGTCCTGGTTGAAGTCCACCATCAGGGCCATGCCGCTGTTTTCTGCGACGCCGGCAATACTATATGTAGCAGCGCTTTCCGTGAATGTCCCGTCTCCGTTGTTGATGAAGAGGAAGTTCGGAGCGGCATCGTTTGCCACATAGATGTCGAGGTCTCCGTCATTGTCTATGTCTCCTGCCGCAGCCCCCCGGCTGTTCTCCGTTCCTCCTCCGGCCTGGCCGCTCAGAGTAAACGTCCCGTTGCCGTTGTTCATATAGAGAAGGTTGACGCTTCCGTAATTGGACACATAAAGATCAGGATGTCCGTCGTTGTTTAAGTCGGCAAATAGCGCCCCGGCGCTGTTCTCTGTAGTTCCGGCAACTCCGGCAGCAGTGGAGTTGTCAAACCATGCCCCAGCTATGTTGACAAACAATTTATTAGCAGATCCATAATTTGCCACGAATATATCGCCTGTCCCGTCTCCGTTCACGTCCGCTACGGCAACCCCTCGTCCCGATCCGGTGTCGCCCAGGCCCAGAGCGGCTGTCTGGTCTGTGAAGTTGACGTAAGGAGTAGCCGGCATCTCAACGACATTGGTCTCCGTGTTCCCGACCGCATCCACCGCCCTTACCGTGAAGTAGTAGACCTTGTCGTTGCTCAATCCTGTAACAGTGTAAGGAGATGAGGCTATGTCTGCGATTACAGTCCCGCTTGTGGCAGGGCTTGCGGTGTTCACATAAACCTTGAACGTCACAGGCGCGGAGTTGGAAGATGTCGTCGCATTCAGGTCGCCTGCCGCGCCCCATGTGAGCAATACAGAGCCGTTCCCTGCGGTTGCGGACTGGACCCCGGCAGTTGTTGTCCATACCGGAGCTGTCTCGTCTACCGGAACAGCTGTGACATTCACTCCTTTAGAGTAGTTAGGCATTCCGTCGTAAGCAAAGAGCGTGTAGTAATAGGTCGTGCCGAACTGAAGATCGTTCGCCCCGAGGTTTGTGTCGCTGACGGTATTAGCCGGGCCGTTGTATACCTCCACTCCATCCGTCATCGTTGTTGGATATGCCGTCGCGCTCCTTCTTACCATTACCCCCGCAAAATCCACCGCAGGGTTAGTCCAGGAGAGGTCAATGTAGCCGTCGTGAGGAACAGCAGTAAGGCTTGTCACCTCTGCCGGAGCCCCGTCATTGACCGATTGCACAGGCCCTGCCTGGGCTGAACCGGTCTTGTTTTCCAGGTCTTTGGCCTGGACTATATAGTAATAGTAGGTTCCGTCCACCGCCGTATTATCCACATAGCTGTATGTCCCTGAGCTTACTGAGGCAATAAGGGTCGTGGCATCAGGCGTAAAGCCTGTCGTGGTTGACCTGTGGACATCGTAACCCGCAACATCATTAACCCCTGCGCCGTCGTCTGTCGAAAGCTGCCAGTTAATGGTTATGCTCCCGCCGTTGTCTCCCGGGGTGTCATAAACAAAAGGAGCTGCTTGAGGACTGCCGTAAATAATAGTCACTTCCTCAAGGACATGCGTATAATTGATATTTGCAGTCTCCATTATAGCCTTATATTGAATCCACGCATGGCTGTTATGGATCGTATTTACCGCAGAACCTGAGACAGTATAATAATCTCCTGTCCCCGTCGGGCCATACCATACAGCAGATGCCAGACCTGCCTCGGTTGCAGCAGATCTGATCTGGAATTTCACCGATGTCCCACTCGGAGCAGAACCCTTCCAGTAGATGTTATTTATCGCATTTGTCCCCTTGTTATACGGAGCAGAGATTATGCTTCCAGACGATTTGTATAGCTCATGGGCCGGAGCGCCGATGCCAACTGAATAAGGCGTTCCTATCTGTCCCATATATGTAAACGTCCCATCACCATTGTTCTTGTATGACCTGACATCGTAACTACTGTACCTCGTCACAACAAGGTCCTGGTCCCCGTCTCCCTGCGATGATGTCTAAATGTCCATCGCCTGTGAAATCGGCAAGAGTAACGCCGTAAGGATCATTGCTGCTGCCTTTCGTGTCGAAGAGGAATACAGGAGATGCAAAGGTCCCATTTCCGTTGCCATAATAGGCATATACTCCCCCTCCACCATTCTCTGCATAAACAAAATCCATATTGCCGTCTTCATTTATGTCCGCGGCATCCTACCCTCGTCCATAACTGCCTGGAGCAGCGGTTGTGATGGTGGTGGTTGTAAATGTCCCATTTCCGTTTCCGGTATAAAGATAAATATATCTGTTGTTTCCCCCCACAATAAAGTCATAGTTGCCGTCGTTGTTAAAGTCAGCAGCGGCGATATCCATGGTGAGGTAATTCAAGTATAACGAACTGCCAATCTGCCCCTTGTCGGTAAACACTCCCGGCGAGGTCTGTTCAATGAAATGCATATACCCATACCATCCGTATTCCCCTGTCACTATATCGTAATCTCCATCATTATCGAAATCCGCTACGGCAAATCCTCTCTGATAATAACCAAGACCTAT
>JACQYJ010000156.1 GCA_016208525.1 Deltaproteobacteria bacterium
GCATTTCCCGTAACCCTCACCAAGCGCCTCTATCTCTGAAAGGGTCTTTAGCCAGTACTCATTGCTCATAAAGAAGTTGATAAAACCTGGGCCTGCAATCTCTGCCTTTTCTATAATGGGATGTCCCGTGATCCTCTTTATGATGGTTTCAGCTATCTTTCTCGGCGGCTTCCCCTCTGTTTGGGCCATCTTCATGGCGATGTTGACTGCAAAGTCTCCATGCTCAGGTTTTTTGGGCGCCTCCAGGTAGAGGGGAGGCAGTTCCTTTGTCTCTATCTCTCCTGCTGTTTTGGCCTCAGTAATGGCGTTCCTGATTATCTCTATTAGGGTTTCCTTCATTTCTTTTCCTTGACCTCTTCCTTTACCTGTTCTTTTTCAGGCCTATCTTTTATCGTAACGTCCCTGCTGTAGTCCGGGCAATGGAGGGAGTCTTTAGATAGTGAAAACTTCTTCTGGCAGGTCCCTCGCCATGCGCATATCCCGCAAAGCCTGTGATAGTCGTATGTCATTGAACCCTCCGGACAGGTTAAAGGCCAAAGGTCAAAGGTCAAAGGTAAAAGGTAAAAGGTAGAAATTATTTTCCTTTAGCCTTTAGCTTTTAGCCTTGAACCTTTTACCTTTTTACTATCTCTTCATAGATCTCCGGCCTTCTGTCTTTCAAGAAGCCCCATTCCTTCCGCACCCTGTCAACCATCTTGAGGTCTACCGAACAGAGTATGACCCCTTCCTGGCTTCCGCTGGGGCTTCCCGCCATATCCCCTTCTGGGTTGACACAAAAGCTTCCGCCATAGAACTCCTGCCTTTCTTCTTTACCGACCCTGTTCACCCTGAATATATATATCCCGTTTGCTATGGCATTGGCTGATATGGACTTTTCCCATATCGGCCGTGATGCTGTCGAAGCGGCAGCAGTCGGCGATAATATTATCTGCGCTCCTTTAAGCGCAAGTATCCGCGCTCCTTCAGGGAAGAGGTTATCCCAGCCAAGTTGAACACCTACTTTTGCAATGCCGATATCAAATACAGGAAATCCAAGGTTTCCAGGAGTGAAGTAGCGCCTTTCCTCATAAAGCGGTATATGGGGGATATGCGCCTTCCTGTAAACCCCAATCAGCTCTCCATCGGAACCGATTGCAGCAGCCGAATTGTAAAAGGCATCAGCGTTCCTCTCAAAGAACGGGGAGATAACTGCTGCGCCTCTCTCTTTTGCAGCCTTTCTAATGGCCGTTATGGTCTTGCCGTTTATATCCTCAGCCAGTTCCAGGTGTGCGTCGCTTATCTCGTATGGGAACCAGCGAGTATTGAATAGTTCCTGAAGGCAGACGATCTTAGCTCCCCTTTCGGAAGCCACCCCGATCATCCTTAAGGCGGTTTCAATATTTTTGTTTTTATCCGGCGAGGCATCCATCTGGATACCAGCGATCTTGAGCATAACCGTCTCGAATAGTGGCTTTTTAGAAAAAAATTAAATTACCACATGAGGGGGATTTCTGCAATCCCCAAATGCAGGCGCCGGTTGATTCTTTTTCTCTCCTTGACATTTGCAATCCTTAAAATACAATGTAACGCATAAAAGAGCCTCTTGCACAAACCTGAATTTTGCCCTTCGACAGGCTCAGGGCGGACGGAGCACGTATCGAAATAATAGAACTTTTGCTGAGCTCATCGAAGCATTAACGCTATTGGTAAAAATTATGGGGGTGCAATGAAGATTCTTAAAGAAATAGAGTACAAGGTCCCTGGTTTTCTTGTCTCTGCGATAAGGTGCGGGATAAAGAAGAAGGCTGGCGCAAAAGACCTGGCCCTTATATACTCCGAGGCTCACGCATCGGCCGCGGCTGTATTTACAAAGAATGCAGTAAAGGCCGCTCCTGTCATTCTTGATATGGAAAGAATCAAGTCAGGGAAGGGTAGGGCGGTCATAGTAAACAGCGGCAATGCCAACGCCTGTACAGGTGATGACGGCCTCAGGAAGGCAAAGGAGACGGCAAGGGGGATTGCTAAGGCCCTTAAGATAAAAGAGGATACGGTGTATGTCTCATCCACTGGGGTCATTGGCGAGCCTCTTCCGATAGAGAGGATAACCTCTTCCATCCCTGAGCTTATAAAAGGTCTCAGGGCAGATGGGTGGATGGATACCGAGGCTGCAATAATGACGACTGATGCATTCCCGAAGATGGCTGGAGTGAGGCTTGAGATTAACGGGAAGGAAGTGACTCTTCTTGGCATAGGAAAGGGCGCCGGGATGATTCATCCCAATATGGCCACCATGCTCTGCTATATAGCAACTGACTGCGCGATCTCATCCACTCTTCTCGATAAGGCATTACGAAAGGCCGTTGCTATTTCATTTAACAGCATCACAGTTGACGGAGACACATCCACCAATGATACTGTCCTTGTCCTTGCCAACGGCGCCGCAGGGAACAGGCCGCTGACTGCAAGGTCAAAGGATATGGAGGGCTTCCAGTCCGCCCTTAATCACGTGAGTCGGGAACTGGCAAAGATGATTGTTCGGGACGGTGAGGGGGCTACAAAGGTTATTGAAATAAATATCAAAGGGGCCACCAGCGTGGCTGCCGCCAAGAAGGCAGCCAACGCCATAGGGAGGTCAAACCTCGTAAAAACAGCCTTTTTCGGCATGGACCCCAACTGGGGGAGAATTGCCGCTGCCGCAGGATACTCCGGGGTAAAGGTTGCGTTGGAAAAAATGGATATATATTTTAACGACGTTCAGGTAGTAAAAAAAGGCATCTGTGCTGGAGGGGACTGGGAGGCACGAGCAAGGGAGGAAATGAAAGGGGCGGAGGTCAGGGTCACTGTGAATCTTAATCTGGGCAAGTCAGAGGCAACTGTCTGGTCGTCCGACCTCACCTATGAATATGTGAAGGTAAACGCATCTTACAGGAGTTGACGGCCTATGATTTTTTCTGTTTTCCCTTGACAGTACTGTTGAGATCTATATATTATTAAGGACAGGAGAGCATTATGCCAATGAGAAATATTCAGATATCCTTCCCTTCCGAGGTTCTGGATGCAATATCGGCCACCTATCGAAACAATGCGGACGTCATAAAGGAGGCCGCTGTCCTTGAACTATACCGTGAAGGAACGATATCTAGCGCCAAGGCCGCTGAGATATTGGACATGGAGAGGTTTGAATTCGTAAGGTACGCCGGGATGAAAGGGATACCGTATATAAGGATGACTCCTGACGAACTGGAGAACGAAGTAAAGGTCGTAGAGAAGATGCAATGCAGGCAGTATCAGATACAAGCCCCATCATCCTCCTCGATAAGGCAGGACACCTCTGGGTACTTGAAAAACTCTTCAAAGAAGTAATAATCCCCCCGGGAGTTGATAAAGAATGGCTCAGACCAGGCGGTTATAAAACCCCTCACTGGATTTCCGTATCACAACTATCATCAGACGCAAGGCATAATGCCGAAAAACTGACCAAGAAGATGGGCAGGGGCGAGGCAGAGGCAATTGCGCTATTTCAGACGATCAAGGCATGAATTATTGGGGTTGCCTGTAGTTGGAACGATAGGTATCCTGGTCGCTGCCAAGAGAAAGGGGATAATCCCGGAGCTTGCACCGATCATTAACGTCCTGAAGAAACACAGATATTACCTCTCAGAAGAAGTCCTTGAAAAGGCTTTGGCCCTTGCAGGGGAAAGATAGTTCACCCCCTCCGTAGTTGCCCTTACGAACTTATTGAGTCCTCTTAGTGGGCATCGTGCGTTAGGCTTTCGCTTGACCTGTGCGACGGGGTAGGCCGCCTCCTCCCTTTCTATTTCGCCGCAAATCCGGCTTGAAAGGCGGGGCTCTGTCCCTTCCTTAGCGCCATTCGCATTTGTTGAATGCTCAGGTATGAAACCAAGTAAGTTTCAATTTGAGGTTCTTCACTGCACTTATCCCTAAATTGACTAAGGTCGCTGAATATGGTATAAAAGTCCAATTGGAAAAGGTATTTAACAGGGTTGCATACGGCAAAGAAACCGGGGTTCTGGATAAAATAGTATTTTCCCCATTTTATCTCCTGTCAATTCTTTACGGGGCTGCGGTAAGGATCAGGCTGGCTCTCTATTCGTCAGGCTTATTTAAGGTAAGAGAGACTGGCTGCAAGGTTGTATCTGTCGGAAATATAACCGTTGGAGGCACAGGGAAGACACCAACGGTTGAATTTATTGCCCGCAACTTAAAGGAGAAGGGGCTTAAGGTAGCTATCCTCAGCAGGGGATACCGAAGAACAGGTAAGGGTATAGGTGTAGTATCGGATGGTCATCAACTCCTCCTTGGGCCGGAGGAGGCAGGGGATGAACCGTATATGCTGGCAAGGAGGCTCAAGACTGTCCCTGTGCTTGTTGGGGCCGACCGTTATGAACTTGGCAGATACGCCCTGGAAAGGTTCCCTCTGGATGTCATTGTCCTGGACGACGGGTTCCAGCATATAAGGCTGAAGAGAGACCTTGACATACTCTTAGTTGATGGAGAGAAGGGTTTTGGAAATGCCCATCTGCTGCCTAGAGGGCCTCTGAGGGAGCCTCTGTCAGGCATGAAGAGGGCTGCTATCTTTTTGATAACAAAGGCCTTTTCCGATACAGGCCGGATAGCTGACAGTATCATGGATAAGCAGCCCGAAGCAGCCGTATTCAAAAGCAGTTACAGGCCGGAAAGTGTTATCTCGCTCATAGACGGCGCAAAAAGAGGTTTAGATGCCATTTCTGGACATAGGGTGACAGCTCTTTCGGCAATTGCAAACCCGTCATCATTTATTAACCTCCTGTCGTCTCTGGATTGCGCTCTGGTCTCTGAGGTTTCTTTTCCTGACCATTACAGTTATGCGGCGAAAGACCTGGAAGAGATAGAAAAAAATGCAAAGGCAGCAGGCGCGGAGTTTATAGTAACAACGGAAAAAGACGCAGTGAAAATTGAGCGGTTTAAGGATAAGATGGGGATGCCGGTTTATTATCTGGCTATAGATTTGGATATTCATGGGGAAGAGAAGAGGTTTATAGATGCCGTGCTGTCCGGGATTCAGGCTTAGATGCCTTTAAAGATGATGAAAAGAAGGATAGCGGTTTTTCTCGACAGGGATGGGACCATAAGTGAGGAAGCGGATTACCTCGATAATCCCGACATGCTCAGGCTGCTTTCGAGAGCTGCGGAGGCGATAAGGCTTATAAATGAGAGCGGCCTTCCGGCAGTGGTTGTTACAAACCAGTCGGGTGTGGCAAGAGGATATTTTACGGAACCTGTTCTAAACGAGATACATAACAGGATGGAGCTATTGCTGAAGGCTGAAGGCGCCCATGTTGATAAAATTTATTACTGCCCTCATCACCCGGAGGTTGGGCTGCCGGAGTATATCCTGGATTGTGACTGTCGCAAACCCAGGACAGGTATGATAGAAACTGCCGCAAAGGACTTGAAGATTGATGTTAGAGGCTCTTATGTGGTTGGGGATAAGATAATTGATATTGAAATGGCTCATAAGGCCGGGGCCAGGGGGATATTGGTCATGACTGGATACGGAAGAGAAGAGCTGAAATCATTGAACAGCGAGAGGAAGGTATGGCCCGACCATATAGCAGATGACCTGTATGACGCAGTGAAATGGATACTGAGTCAGAAAGAGACAGGATGAAGATGAAGTCAAGAGCTTCCTTTGTTTCGGCTTTAACCTTTGTTCTTATCTTAACCTTAACTTCATATACAACGGCAGAGCCAGCCGCAGCTCTCACTGATGTCCCCTGGAAAGGTGAAAGACTTGTATTTGAGATTTCCTGGTTCAAGCTGAAGGGAGGGACCGCAGTTATAGAAGTTTCGGAAGGCGCCGAGGTTCAGGGCAGGAAGGTTCATCAGATAAGCGCAGTTACAAACTCCAACCAGTTCGTGGATAAATTCCACAAGGTAAGGGACAGGGTAGATTCCTTCATATATGCTGACAACCTTGCTTCCTGCAGAATTAAGGTCCACCAGGAAGAGGGGAGATACAGGCAGGACAAAGAGATATATTTTGACTACACAAAGGGGAATGCAGAATACACGGTAGGCAAAGAAACCTCGTATTATCCTATCCCGTTTTTTGTTCAGGATGCCCTTTCGTCACTGTATTATCTCAGGACAAGGGAGCTTGTAATCGGGAAACCAGTTATAATCGATGTTTTTGAAGATAAAAAGCTGTGGCAGTTGGAGGTTCAGGTCCTTGGCAGGGAAAGGATTGTGACCCCTGCCGGAGAGTTTGATACTGTGATGGTAAAGCCGCTCCTCAAGTTTGAAGGTATATTTCAGAGAAAGGGTGAAGTCTATGTCTGGCTTACAGATGACAGCCGTAAAATGCCGGTTAGGATGAAGAGCAAGATTAAGATAGGTTCCGTATTCGCTGATCTGCTTGAATATAATAACAGTAGTCAGGGGCCGGCAGCCACTGGTCAGTAATAAACTGACAACCTACTGCTGACAACTTTTATAGGAGGTAAGATATGGCAATTGACAAAGAACTTCTCGGCATCCTTGCATGTCCGAAATGCACTGGGGATGTAAGGCTGACGGAGAACAGGGATGGTTTGATATGTGATGCCTGCAAGCTCAGATACCCGATAAAGGATGATATTCCGGTGATGCTGACAGATGAGGCGGAGAAAATACAGTAAGACGTGAGAAATGAGACGTGAGAAGTGAAAAGTCTAAAAGCTTTTACGTCTTACGTCTTACGTCTCACGGCGCTTATATGGAAAAGCTCTCCGTTACCATAATAACCCTGAATGAAGAACAAAATATCCGGGACGCCCTTGAAAGCGTTAAATGGGCCGATGAGATTGTTGTTGTCGATTCAGGGAGTATAGACAAGACGGTAGAGATTTGTAAAGAATACACCGATAAGGTTTTTTACAATCCTTGGCCTGGTTATATGTCCCAGAAGAACCTGGCTGTAGATAAGTCAAGCCATACCTGGATACTCTCCATTGATGCCGAT
>JACQYJ010000157.1 GCA_016208525.1 Deltaproteobacteria bacterium
AGAACAGGTAGTCCTCTGCGGCGGGCTTACGTCCCTGATTCAGGCAGGATACGAGACCCTCGTCGAGGCCGGATACTCGCCCGAGATGGCGTACTTCGAGTGCCTTCACGAAGTGAAGCTAATCGTTGATTTAATCTACGAAGGCGGCATATCGAATATGCGCTATTCCATAAGCAACACCGCCCAGTACGGGGACTTAACCAGAGGCCCCCGCATAATCACGCAAAAGACCAAGAAGGAAATGAAGAAGATTTTGGACGAGATACAGACCGGCCAGTTCGCCAAGGAATGGATGCTTGAGAATAAGGCAAACCAGCCTATGTTCAAGGCATTCAAGAGAAGAGGAAAGGAACACCAGATAGAAGAGGTCGGAAAAAAGCTCCGCGGAATGATGCCATGGATTACGAAGGGAAAGATAGTGGACGAAAGCAAGAATTAATCCTGATAATAACATCGGGCCCTCTCTCTTTGGGGAGAGGGCCAGGGTGCTTGAAAAGCTCAATGGATGAAAACCGAATCCTCGAAATTGAAAAACGTCTTTCCAGCCTTGAAAAAGAAAGGAGCGACCTGCTTGCCGAACTTTCCAGGCTCCGATCTTCTGTAGTTTCAATAAATCTGCCTGATCTACGACTATCTCGATTCCGCCAATGCAATGCTCCTCAAGATGTACCGGAACAGGTTAAAGGCATATCGGAAGATGGGGTACGTTATCCAACAGATGCAAGAGGGGCAGGAATCTGCCATGTTGTGAATGCTCAAGCAACTAAAGGTATGACTTATTTCACCGTATCCAGTAAAACCGCGCCTCGCCTTTCTCTTCGAGGTAATCTAATTCGTGATGGTCGGAGGTCAGCAGTTGGGCTTTCCGAGTCTTAGCCTCTGCAACTGCAATTGAATCGGCAAGCGACATCTTATAAGTAGCTTTCAGTCTTCCAGCCTCTTTAAAGAGATCGTCATTCATTACGTCAACTACGGATATCGGGAGCTTTGATATCGTAGCCATTGTCTCCTGAGCCTTTTCCTCTCCATCCGCACGATAGATGCCGTAATAAACCTCAAGGAGATTCAGCTTGTTCATATAGATAAGGCTATTGTCCTTCTTTGCCTTATGAAGGATGTCGTCAACTAATGCGGCTCCGTCCTCATCGGCAAGAAAGGCGATAATAGCAGATGCGTCCATGACAAAGGCCTTGCTCACCGTTCCAGTTCCTTTTCCTCTTTTTTAAACTGGAAGTATCTCTTTGAAGAAAAATGACTCCCTTTTAAAACCCCTCTTGCCGCTTTAATCTGGTCTTCCACAGGTTTTAAAAGTATCCCCTCTTTGGTTTCAATGAGTTCAACCTCTTTCCCTTTCAGCCTTTTAGCAAAGGCATTCGGAAGATTCAACTGTTCGGATTTTAATACTACTGCCCTCATATCTGACACCTCTCAACCCTTATGATATGAATATCAGGATACAGCCATAAAGGTTTGATGTCAAACTGAAATGAGGATTAGTTTAAGAAAGGACTCTTTAAGCAGCGAAAAACGATCCAGTTTGGAAAGGGCAATCAGAGGTGTTGAATTGGAAACAACTTTCATGATCTGGCAAGCTCATTCAGAGTCTTTAAGTCTTCTTCGGCATCTTCGGCGCCGTATCTGAGGTTGACCCTTTTTTCGTTAAGAATAGTAAGCATTTCCCATTTAGAAGATACACCAGCAAGCTCGGCTGCTTTTCCGAGAGAAAGCACCCCTTCCCTGTATAACTCCACGGCAAGGGTCTTCTTTATATACCCCGGCATTTCACTCTTATGGACCTTTGCGGCTACAGGCAAGGTATCAGGTATGTTTATTGTCACTGATTGAAAAGGCATATCTATAGTCTCCTTGTTGAGCGGAAGCATCAAAGAACAACTTCATACCCTGTCCTCTCTCGCCCGCATTATATCTTCACTTATAGAACCTTTGCATTCTTTCATTGCCTGCTCTTTTATCTTCATTAGATGCCTCCTTTACTTGTTTTTAGGATACTAAAGGAAGGTTTATAAGTCAAGGAAATGAAACAAACATAAGAGGCGGTATCTCTACGACCATGCCCCTGAGCCTGAAAGCACCTTTGATCAGAGGGTCCCGGATTCAGACCAGCAGGATGTGAGCATCGGTTTCGGCAACTTTTTCACCCTGTCATTTCACAAAAAATCCTTGCAATCCTGAAAGCTATATCAGATAATCATAAGCCTCAAATCACTGCATATTAAGGCATTCAAGGATTTATAACTATGAACGAAAACACACCTATAGCAGTTGAGGGGCTTCCCTTTGCAATACCCCTTTTAATCCTTAGTATCGCTCTCTGGTATTTCGGGGTAAGGTATCCGGCCGTTTTCTTTACCCTTTTGACGGTATTTGTCCTCTGGTTCTTCAGGAACCCGGAAAGGGTTGCTCCTCAGGAACCTTTGTCAGTCATATCTCCTGCGGACGGGAAGATAATAGTGGCCGAGGAGGTCAATGAGGTCAGGTACCTCAAGGAAAGGGCCTTGAAGGTAAGCGTATTCATGAATGTCTTCAATGTGCATGTAAACAGGAACCCTTATGGTGGAAAGGTTCAGGATGTCATTTACAACAAAGGAAAATTCATATCAGCCAACCTGGACAAGGCATCCAGGGATAACGAGCAGAATGCCGTTATCCTTG
>JACQYJ010000158.1 GCA_016208525.1 Deltaproteobacteria bacterium
CCCGTCCTGGGCGTGACTGCTGGCTTGAACCTTCACCCCCTTCTGATACTCAATCACAGCCTCCACAACCTCATTCGTCAAGGCAACCCGCCTCTGCTTCCCACCCTTCCCGATCACGTCAATAACCGGCTGATTCCTGTACGTCGTGAAGTTCTCCACGCTCAGGCTGCATACCTCAGCCTTACGAAGGCCGGAAGTAAGCATCAGAAGCAAAAGGGCATAGTCTCTCTTGCCCTTCAACGTCCTCCTATCCGGCACCCTCAAAAGCGCCTTTACCTCCTCCTCCGTCAAAAACTCCGATGGTCTCTTTGGTTTCATGGCTTCTTTACCCCCCTTTCAATCGTTATTAAATGGTTATGCAGTGATTATAAAATGGTTACATTGTGGTGTCAAGTAGTTTTTTTATTGACATGGTTATTTTTTGGTTATAATATGTAGTCATGAGTCAACCGGAAAGCAAGATAGTGGCAATTACAGTAAGAATGCCTGAGAGTGTGAAGGATAGAATTTATGAACTCTCCAATAAGGAAAGGCGGTCAATAAATTCTGAAATAATCCATCTCTTGGAATCATCTTTAAATGCTCAGGCTTTGAGTACGCCTGCAAAGGCCGGACGGCCTAAGAAAGCAGCCTCAAAGGAGGGATAGATTATGAGGTTAGGAAAAGTTGCTGCTGTTCTTCTTGTAGCGTCAACTATTACTGCTCCGTTAAGTCTCGCTTATGATTCCCCTGCAACTAAATTAAAAAAGGCCGGTTTTTCTGAAGCTGATATAGCAATTGCAAAAAAAGCAATTGAAGCAGCGTGCCCTTCTGGTGTTAACCCTGAAGCTTCTCTAACTAAAAAAGTTGTTTTAAATAAAGAAAAAAATGATGAGGGACGCTATAAAACTGAGAGTGAATCCTTTAGAATGGAGATGGTTGAGACAAAAGACAAATGCTTCGAAATTCTTTATGCCGACTTTGACTATTTATATGATGAAAGAGCTGCTTTTTATAGAGTTGATATAGATTACTTTTCAAAGCCATTAGTATTTATCGATTATCCTTCTAAATATCCGGGGGGGCCATCCCGGCAATTTAGTGGTGTAATAAAAGGATTTGATGTAGTTAAATATAAGGATTCAAGAGGGATTCCAAGAACAGCCCCACATTTTATTGTCATTCAGGAGTACAGAAAAAGGAAATAGGCTCAACTGCAGCATTGACAGACGGAGTAAGGAATAGCATGGATACCAGCCTCTTGACGGTAAAGGAAGTCACGACCTACCTGAGAATAGGCACTTCAACCTTTTACCGCATAATGAAAAGAGGGGAGATCAAGCCGGTCAAGATCGGTGGTCGAACCCTCTTTGACCCTGAAGACGTGAAGAAGTTTGTAGACTGCCGGAAGATGAAGTAAAATAGAAAGGCTCCGGAAACACGGTGAATCTCCCGGCCGTAGGACGTTCTAAAAAGAACGGATCGCGTGTGGGTGAAGGGGAGCCCCACCCGGAGCCTTCTTTTCATTTCTTGAAAACCTCTTAAACCGCCATTCACAAAGCCTTTAACGCTCAAAACATATTCCTTGACAATGCAACTTATATGTTGTATAAATTCTCTATGACAGGGAAAGAGCTTGTGAGGCTTCTTGAAAAGAACGGGTGGGCGCTGGACAGGATCAAAGGCAGTCACCATATACTTTGCAAGGGGAATAAGACCATCTCCGTCCCTGTGCATGGAAGCAAGGACCTGGGCAAAGGCATTTTGAACAAGCTTTTACAGGAAGGAGAATTGAAAAAATGACCATCGCATATCCGGCCAGGATCACCTACGACAAGGAAGACAAGAGCTATCTTGTAGAGTTCCCTGATCTGGAAGGTTGCCTTACAGAGGGTTCTACCCTGGAAGAGGCCCTTACCAATGCAAGAGAGGCATTATCCGGCTATCTCGCTTCCATCTTTGACAGAGGGTTCAAAGTCCCTGAGGCTTCAAGACTGAAGGGGAAGGATATACACATGATTGAGCCTGAGCCTGAAGTTGCAATGCCGATAACCCTCAAGAGGCTGAGGGATGAATTAAGGATTAACCAGGTGGATGCTGCAAAAAGACTTGGCGTCTCTTATCAGGCATACCAGAGGCTTGAAAACCCCGCAAGATGCAACCCTACCATAAAGACCCTTGAAAAGGTCGCAAAGATATTCGGAAAGCAACTCCATCTTGAATTCGCTTGATTAGTAGGCTCCGTTTTACTTACTTCCCTTCCATGTGAAAGCCATTCCGGGGAAGCGGCGGGAAGAAAGCTCCTCTACGCCGTTTATCCGTTACGGATTCAAGACTTGCCTCCCTTGCGGGTCATGCCGGTAAGCCCCGGCAAGACTTTCTTCCTTCACTCCATGCAGGTCAAACCGGAAGCAATATGGTCAGGCGGGAAAAGCATAAACCAACTTCCGCCCGATAAAGCCCAGGCGCAAGTTTACATAATCGGTCGTTATGCAACTGCCCGCTTGTCAGGCTCTTATGGTTGCAAGCAGTCGCATAACGCTGGATTATGTACAAGGGTTATTGCCTGTTTTTCTCGCCTGTCTCTTTATAGTGGCGGGGGGATACCCTCCACACCGCCCAGGGTCAGGACTCCGGCCTGTCCTTGCTGGCCAGACCTACACCTTCCACGGCAACAAACCAGGACATCTCTCCCCCCGGCCCGCCCGCCAAAGACAAAACATCCCGCCCCCCAGGGGCTCCCCGAAATCAAAACTGTTTTGATTGTATCAGGATAGACTTTGCTGTGTACTCTTAAGAGTTTCCAGGGCCGATAGGCCTCTCAAGCCGCCTTCAACTTCGGGAAATGGTAGTCAATAACGATAAGTTCA
>JACQYJ010000161.1 GCA_016208525.1 Deltaproteobacteria bacterium
GCGCCGCCGATGGAAGAGATATTAATCGTAAAGATAGATGAGAAGAGCGTGCGGGATTTCAACAGGAAGATAAGTGAATGGCCCCGTTCCTATTATGCCGGGGCGATAAAGAACCTGAAAGAGGCCGGGGCGGAGTTGATCGTCATGGATATGGACCTTTCAAAGCCAAGCTTCAATGGAAAAGGCGAAGATGAAGCCCTTGCGGCGGCTATATATGATGCAAACAACCTTGTCCTTGCAAGGTATATAACACAGGGGCAGCATGTTGTCCCGCTATCGTCATTCAGAAACGGTGCGGTTGGAGAGGGGTTTATAAATAACCTTGTTGACTCGGACGGCGTATTGAGGACAGTTCCACTGGTCAGCCTGCTTATGGATGAAGAGACTGGAGATATTGTCCCGCATCTTTCGCTATCCCTTGAAACATCCCGCCTGTATTTGTATCCAAATGAAGCCCATCCTTTAGATTTGAACACTCCAGACCTTTTTAAGACGGCAGATATCAGCATCCCCTACCCTGAAGGGAAGATGATGATTAATTATGCAGGTCCTTCCGGAACATTCAAGAGCATATCTTTCAGCGATATCTATAATAATAAATTTGACGAACCGTCGGTTAAGGGACGGATAGTCCTTATAGGAAACACACACCCTGCATATCACGACTATTTCATGACGCCTTTCATTACAACGAACCTCTCGCCTATCTCTTTCGAGGCAAAGGAGGTCGTAAAAGAGGCGAGTATTGAGATGTCCGGGGTTGAGATTCATGCCAATGCGATCCAGACAATACTGAAAAAGGGGTTTATAAAGATGCCTGATAAATGGGGCATGCTTTCCCTCATCGTTCTCATGGGAATTATATCAACTCTTATTTTTATTGTCCTTGATGTTAAGCCTGTTTTAGCTCTTGTTTATTATATTTTACTTTTAACCATGATCGTTTATATATCGTATATCTTGTTTAGCCGCTATCAGATCATGCTGGAGATTGTCCCGTTAGAGGGAATCCTTTCCTTTGCCTATGTGACCGGTGTCGCATATAACAGTATCCTTGCCATGAAAGACAAGGCTCAGGTGACCAGGACCTTCGGCCATTATGTATCTTACCAGGTCGTAGACCGTCTTCTTAAAGAGCCTGAGCTTGTGAGACTGGGGGGGGAAAAAAAGGAGCTGACGGTCCTCTTTTCCGATATTCGAGGTTTTACTACGATCTCTGAAAAACTTGAACCCGAAGAGGTAGTCAGGCTCCTCAACGAATATCTCACTGCAATGACGAGACTTGTCTTTAAATACGATGGGGTCCTTGATAAATACATGGGTGACGCCATTATGGCCTTTTACGGCGCTCCTATCGAAATGCCTGACCATGCCGACAAGGCTTGTCTTACAGCCCTTGAGATGATCGAGGTGTTAAAGGAGCTTCAGGCAAAATGGAAGGAGACCGGAGTACCGGTCATTGATATTGGTATCGGTTTGAACTCAGGTCCTATGATTGTCGGAAACATGGGATCAGATGTGCGTTTTGATTATACGGTCATGGGTGACAGTGTCAACCTTGGCTCAAGGCTTGAGGGGATAAATAAACAGTATGGGACCAGGGTCATAGTCAGCGAGTTTACACGCAATATAGCAAGCTCTAAGCTTAATTTCAGGGAGCTTGACCTGGTCAGGGTGAAGGGGAAGAATGAGCCGGTAAGGATATATGAGTTGATGTCTGAAAAAGATGCTCAACCATTGTTTCTGGAGCTTTTCGAGAAGGGGTTGACTTCATACAGGGGGATGGATTGGGACAGGGCTGAAAGCCTTTTCCAACAGGCCTTATCAGTCAAGCCGGACGATGGCCCTTCATCTATATACATTAAACGTTGTCTTGAGTATAAAAAGACCCCTCCGCCGGCTGATTGGGACGGGGTGTATGAGATGAAGACGAAGTAGTTTGATGGTCTCGTAAAAAGTCAAAATTAACCACGGAGACACAGAGAACACGGAGGATAATGAAGAAAGAAGATGAGAAGATTAGAAGTTTAGAGGATGAGAAAAAATCGTAACTACTCAGGTAGATAGTCTGTAGGTATTTAGGTGGATAGGGAGGAAGAAACATGCGAGATCACACAAAGCTCAGAGCAATTGAACTGGCCGATCTTTGCGCAGTCCTAATAGACTACAGTCTAAACAACCTGAGTAGTTACTAATTGTCGAAGTAATACAAAGAAAAAAAGGAGGGATGAATATATGACGAAGAATCTGACAAGGGTCACAATACCAGCATTAATCGTTACACTCTTAACCGCAATATCGGTGGTGTCTGCGGAGGAAAAGGACGATATCCGCAGCGTAAAGGCATCAGGGAGCGCCATGATCGTTGGCGGGGACATTGAGAAGGCCAAGAAGGAGGCTATTTTCGATGCCAAGAGGAATGCTGTTGAGCAGGTGGGGTCACAGGTTATTGCAAAGACCGTGGTGGAAAACTTTGACCTTGTGAAGGACAAGATCATCACCAGGGTAGACGGATATGTCCATAGTTACGATATCCTTGAAGAGAAACCGGCTGAAAAGAGCTACCAGGTCAAGATAGAGGCAAGGGTCAGCAAGAGCGCCCTGATTGATGACGCAGCTCTCATATACAATGACATGGAAAAACCGAGACTCATGATTGTTGTCTCCGAGGTGAGAGGAAAGGAGATATTCCCCACCAGCCAGGCGGAGAATGCGATAAGCGAATTTTTTGTGGAAAAGGGGTTTACCCTCGTGGACCAGGCAACCGCCAGGGAGAACATCAAAAAGGATGAGTTGCGCAAGATAGCCGAGGGCGACGAGAAGGCGGCTGTCAAGGCCGGGCTTCGCGCCGGGGCTGAGGCGGTGGTTATAGGTACCGCAACTATGGGGGATGTGGAGAGTGTTAAAGATGTCCTCTATGCAAGCAAGTCCACGGTTTCCATCAGGGCATTAAGGACCGATAATGCATCTCTTTATGCCGTCTCTAATAAGACCGAGTCCGCTGCAGACGGGGTTGCCGATGCGGCGCAGAGAAAGGCCCTCGATACCAGCAGCAAGTCTGCTGCCAGAGACATCTTCTGGAAGATCGTAAAAAAATGGAACGACGAGAAGATGATGGGTTCAGACATAGAGGTGATGATAAACGGAGTCGGATTCTCAGAACTGAAGAAGGTTTTGACCGGTCTAAAGGAGACAAACGGTGTAAAAGAGGTGATCCAGAGGAGTTTTGACGCGCCTACTGCAGTCCTGAACATAACCTATCAGGGAGACGCAGTGCGGCTGGCAGAGGTCTTGTCTGAGACGAAGTTTAAAGGGTTTAGCGTTGAAATACTTTCCGTCTCTTCAGGTAAGATAAATATGAAGATCAAGTGAGGCAACGATGAAAAAAGGTCTTGCGCTTCTTATTCTAAATTTTATCCTTTTTTCCAGTTCTTTATCTAATGCCGAAGGACCGGTGGTCGAGGTCGCCGGCGTTAAATACGAGGTATATCTGGTAAAAAAGGGTGACACCCTCTGGGGGATCGCTAACAACAGATGGTCTGACCCGTATAAGTGGCAGATACTCTCGAAGGCAAACGGGTATATCAGGGATGCAAATGTCATATACCCTGGTCAGCCTATCCTTATTCCGGTTGACGAACCGGAAATAGCGGCTGCTGCCCAGGAAGAACCGGTTGCTGCCCAGGAAGAACCGGTTGCCGTAGAAGAGAAGTCCCGAATTGAGTCGGTTGCAGTTACGAGCTTTATAAACATTTCCGACGGCGGGATCTTCGACTGGCTGTCTATAGGTTTGGCGGAGTCCCTCGCAACCGATATGAAGAGGTTCCCCGATCTTGCTGTAATAGAGAGAGAGGGCATCGAACAGATACTCAAGGAGAATAAGCTGAGGGATTTGAATATAGTCGAGTATAAAGAGAAGCAGGAACTCGGCAGATTCTTTGCCAGCAGCCATCTCCTTGGAGGCAGTTACCGGGTAGCCGGCGACATGATAACTATCAAGGCGGCCCTCCTTGATGTGAAGAAAGATGAGGTCATCGGGACTACAGAGATATCTGGAAAGATGAACAATATCTTCGAACTGGAAAGGCTATTGCTTATGGACCTCATGAGCAAGTTCCTGAAGGTTGACGATTCACTGAAGGCAGGCATCCTGGCCGGCGAAAAGACGACGCTGGAGGCGTTCGAACAGGTCAGCAAGGGTAAATCGCTCTTCTATCTGGGGCAGTCTAAAGAGGCGAGAGAGTATTTCCAGAAGGCCCTTGAGACGGACCCCAGGTATCAGGCCGCGCTTCAGGAGTTAAAGGGGTCTGTCTCATCTTCGGACACACTGGCTATTATGCCTATGAAAAATGCCACAGGGAGCAAGGAGCTTGAATGGTTGAGCCTTGGCATTTCAGAGGCCCTTTCCACAGACATTAAAAAGATGACCGGCATATTCCTTGTAGAACGGGCTCAGATAGAAAAGGCCCTTGAGGAGTTGAAGCTCGGGACCCTCGGCATAGTGGACGAAAAGACAGCCCCTCAGCTTGGGAAGATGGTTGGGGCAGGTATAATTCTTATCGGCAGTTACCAGACTGTAAACGGGAATATAAGGATAGATGTAAGGATGGTAGACGTTGTCAGCAGCCAGGTGCTTCTTACGGAAACGGTTAGCGGAGATATCGGAAATATATTTGAAGTTGAAACCGGCCTTGCGGAGAGGATAGCTAAGGCCCTGCATGTAGAACTTTCTCCGGAGGAGAGGAAAAAACTCATGTCCGAAAAACCGGACATAGAGTCGTTTAAGAGATACATAATGGCCCAGGGGACTGTTGAGGTCGTGCAAAAAAAACCTGGAGAAGGTGTGACTGCGATAAGCGCAATGGCCCTTACCGACTTTGACAATTCGAGCAAGAGCGCCGAATATGAGTGGATGAAATCCGCAATCCCCGGCTCTCTTTATACTGAGCTGAAGGCCAGGTCTAAGATTAACCTGATTGAGCGGAACCAGATTGAAAAGGCGCTGCAAGAGATGAAGCTCGCAAGCGTTGGCCTGATTGAGGAGAACGCTCCCAAGCTTGGCAAGATGCTTGGGGCCGACGCCGTACTTACAGGTATTTACCAGATATCAGGCGATTCCATAAGGATAGATGCAAAGATTGTGAAGGTGGAAACAGGAGAGGTGTTGAGCGGCGGGGAAGTAAGCGGAAGCATTAAAGAGATATTTAAC
>JACQYJ010000065.1 GCA_016208525.1 Deltaproteobacteria bacterium
CAGGACACTTATCCGCCCTTCTGTCATAAGTGAGGAAACCCTGTCCCCGGCTACTGATAACCGCCTCATATTTTCCTCAAGAAGATCGAGAAGCTCAACAATATTCCCGCCCACCTCCACATGGGCCTCTATAACAGAGGCAAGAAATATCAGGTCGGGGAGGTCAAGCCGCTTCCCTTCTTTAAAGATGGTTTTTTCAACAGGTTCTCCAAGGGTATAGCTCACATGGTATATCTTCTTAAAGACTTCCCTTATCTGCGGGGATGCGGAGTATTCCATCACATTCTTTACGGCCCCGTGGAGAGGAAGCCCTGCCTTTGCAGCCATCTTCATTATGCTCAGCGCGTTAGGAAAATTTTTGACGATCTCCTTTTTTAGCCTTGCATCCCTCTGTTTTTTGATAAGAAAAACAACGGCTGCAGCGATAATTATAAAAATACCCGCCCTTATAAAAAAGGTAGAGGCTGCAATCAGCAGGAAAAGTATATAAATCCTGTATTTTTCCAGAAAAGAGGAGAGTCCTCTTTTGCCTTCCTTTTCCTCGGGCGCAAAGATTTTTATAAAATCGCCTCTCCGCTCGTCAAATCCGGCATAAACAAAATAGGCGACAACGGATGATGCAATGCTGGCCAGGATGAGAATAATGATGCCGCCCAGCCCCATATTTAACCCTTCCTGAGGATGCCTTTTATCGCATCCGTCTGCATGCCGCTCAGCGCTATTTTATCCATAAGTTTGTTTGAGAGACTGTCTTTCATGCAGTGGAAATTCCCTGTCACCCTTCCTTCTGCCACAGGGCCTGGAGTAAACCTGAATATATCATCTATGATGAATCTGTTATTCTCAACCCCCACAATCTCCGTTATCTGGATTATCTTCCTTTCCCCTGTAACGAAGCGGGCGAGATGTATGACAATATCTATGGAGCGGCTTATTATCGCTTTAAGGGTGGCCTCAGTAATTTCGTAGCCTGTCAGCATTGCCATAGTTTCAAGCCTGTGAAGGGAATCAAGCGCGGAATTGGCATGAACGGTTGTAATTGATCCGGCATGACCCGTATTCATGGCCTGGAGCATATCCCATACCTCCGAGCCCCTTACCTCGCCCACAATTATCCTGTCAGGCCTCATCCTGAGGCAGTTTATCACAAGCTGCCTCTGGCTTACCCCTCCCTTCCCCTCCACATTCGGGAGTCTTGTCACAAGCCGTACCATATTGGGTTGTGATATCATGAGCTCAAAGGAATCTTCTACAGTGATAATCCTTTCGCTCTGTGGTATGAACTTTGAAATCGCATTGAGAAGGGTGGTCTTTCCGGTCCCTGTGCCGCCTGAGACCAGGATATTCAGCTTCCCTTCTATGCACAGCCTCAAAAACTCCCCCATTTCCGCTGATATGGATCCGATGTCTATCATTTGTTTCAGACCTGTGACAGACCTCATGAACTTTCTTATTGAGACTGAAGGGGCAAAGGCGACAGGCGGGATTATAGCGTTTACCCTGGAATTGTCGGAAAGAAAGGCGTCAACCATAGGGGCGCTTTCATCAATCCTTCTGCCGGCAGCGCCAACAAGTTTCCTTATGGTATGCATCAAATGCTCCCTGCCGCGGAATCTGGCCTTTACCCGCTCAAGCCTTCCATATCTTTCTATGAAGACATCCGCCGGGCCGTTTACGATAATATCCGAGATGGTTTGGTCTTTAAGCAGCGGTTCAATCGGGCCGAATCCTGTCAGCTCATTTATTATCTCCCCTACAATCCTCTGCCTCTCATGAAAGGTAAGGGGGGTGCTGCTAAGCTCGTCTTTTGCAATAACAGCTATCTCTTCCCTTAAAGTAACTGCGTCTGTTCTTTCTATCTCATCCAGGCTTATCCTCTCTATGATCTTCTGCAGTATCGCTTCCCTCAGCTCCTCATGAATCCTGAACCTCTTTGTTGTGCCCTCCATGGCGGTCATATTTTATTCCCTTACAAAGGCCTTTATAATATTTTTTGCCACAGATTCTACGCCGGCTGCAAAGGCATGACTATCTCCCGCAGTAACAGGCCTCCTCTCAAACTCCAATTTGCTGACCATCTTATATTCATCCGGAATGGTAAAAGAAATCTTTCTGCCATAGACAGACTCCAGTGTGTTCAATGAATGCTCCTTTCTGAATCTGTTTGCAATCAACTCCGTATCCTTTTCCTTGCCTAACCTTTTAAGCAGGTTCAGCAGGCTTATAGACACCTTCATGGGCACCATTTCCTGGGCTACCACCACATATATCCTGTCGGAAAAAGTAAGCACCGGCAAAAATGTCTCTGCCAGAGACTCTCCGAGATTGAATATCGTTATATCGTGCTGCATGGATATATAGGAGAGCACCTTAATATATTCCTCCTCGCTGAACTTTGGGGTATACATACCCCACTCTGTGGTCGGTATAATGGTAATGCCTGCCGCCCTGTTCCCGATCAGCAGCGAGTTTAAATCCACATTTTCACCGCCATATATCTCTGTTATTAAATCCTGCACGGTAAGCAGCTTCCGGGTGTCATCTATTCCCATCCTGATGGCTGCGTCATTCTTATAGCAGTCGCAGTCTATAATGCATATCCGGAGATTTTCATATAGCCTTTTGAGGGTATATGCCACATTAATGACAAGAAATGTCGCTCCTGTGCCGCCGCTCCCCATAAATGCCACGCTCTTTGAAAGGTGTCCCTTCAGGCCTTGGTATATTGCGCTCAGGCATGTCTCGGCCTCGTCAGGTCGTTGATAGAAAAAGATATCATCCGCTCCGGCCCTGAAGACCCCCAGAATGAAATCGCTTTCCTTTTTTCTCCTGCTCAGCACATAAACATGCCCCCCTTTTCTAAGCTTTTTGACAAGGGCGAGGGTAAGAAGGAAGTCTATCTCCTTTCCTGTATCTACGATGACCAACGGCTCATCATTGCTGCTTTCAGCAAGCATAGTGATGAGTTCTTCCAGATCGGATACAGGTTTTATGCCGAGCGAAGCCAGCCTTTCGCTGCCCGTTGCCTCAATAATCTCATTAAGTTTGCCGTATAGATACATAATCTCTATCCCAAAAAATGCGTGCGTATTGTCAAAATCTAACCACAGAGAACACAGAAGAAGAAAAGGGTTTTAAACGGAATAAAGTCAATAATTTCAACCTGACCGCCGTTCGCCCTGAGCTTGTCGAAGGGTGATTTGTCGCTTTTTACGACTTCGTCAATGTTGAGTCTCTTGCAAAACTGTTTTGCAAGCGCTTAGAAACAGATTCCCGCTCAAAAACTCTGCGGGAATGTCAGAATTGGGACTTTTGCATAAACCTCTGTTTATAATCTGTTAAGCAAAAAATCCTTCCATGTGAATTCTTTGAGCTGAATATCCCCGGGCAGATTGATATCCTCTTTTGTTGGAGCGATAAATTGCGGTTTAATGACAGCTATCAACTCCCTTTCATCGTCTGAGTCCTGAATATTTCTGAAAAACACACCGAGCACAGGGATATCCCCAAGAAGCGGCACCTTATTCAAATTTTTCAAATGCTTGGTGTAAAAAAGCCCGCCCACCATGATATTTTCATTGTCTGAAATGGTGACCTCTGTTTCAATCTTTCTGGTTTCAATGGCAGGGATGGTTGTCCCCAAAATCGAAACACCCCTTTCATCGCTTAAATCGCCTGATTCCGCCAGCACCTTAAGGGCCATCCTCCCGTCCCCGATCACCTTAGGCAAAAATTCCAATTTTACGCCGAAATCCTTCCATTGTATGGCAACAACGCCGCCCTGCTGCGGAACAGGAACAGGAATGGAGCCGCCGACAAATATATTTGCGGTCTTTCCGTCATCTGCAATGACCGATGGATTGGAGAGTGTCCTGGCCACATTATTCCCTTCCATGATGCTTAAGAGCTGACAGATAGCTCAATGGGGGCGGCGCCGAATGTAAAACCTTTCAGACTGCCCGGGGCGAATGCGCCTACAGAGGCAGAGTTCCCTGCGCCGAAGATATTGAACCCGAATGACCTTAGTTTGGTTCTGTTGACCTCAACTATCTTTACTTCGAGCTTTACCTGCTTAAAGTCTGCAAGCCTCGTGGAATTCACTATCTTATTGGAATAGCCCTTAAGATAAATGAGGATGCCGTCAAGATCGCTGTTGCTTCCCACCCTGCCTTCAATGAATAATGTCTCATCTTCTGCCCAAACGCTGACGTTGCTTCCCGGGAAGAGCCTCTTTAAATCCGCATTCATTGTATCGAGTGTAAAGGCCGCTTCTTTCCCAACCTTCACGCTGTATATTATCAGCCTGCCGCTTTTCAAAACCATTGTTACATCAGAACTGCCGGCCTTCATTGCAGTTATGAGCAGTTTCTTCTTTCCTGCGGTGGCCACCTTTACCGCCTCCGGATTGCTTACTATAACCTTTGAAGTGTCCGGCGCATCAATAGTCTTTGCCTGCCCCTCAAGCAGGAAAATCGTCTCTTCCCTGCCGGCATGATCCTCAATGATAGTAACGCCGGTTAAACCAGGGGCGATCTCCCTGGTGAAATTGGACAAGGAATTAGCCTCTGGAACCCTTGCGGTGTCTTCTGCGCCGGAATTTGCCGGAAATATAATCAGTAACAGAGATACGCTTATGGATAATTTTTTCGCCGTTAAACCTTCCTTCACCTATTTAACCTCCACTATCTCTATCTTTCCGGCCGACTTTATCCGGGCCTTAATGGATATTGCCTCAGGTTTCTTATCAGCGGCATAAAGTTCTGATGCTGTAAGAGAGGTGGGGTGATAGATGGAATTGTCTTCACCGCCCCGCAGGGCAAGCATATACTCCCCGGCTTTATATATAAGCGAAAGTTTCTGCACATCCTCCAGCCTTATGAGCAAAGTAACATATTGGTCCCTTTCCCCTTCTTTATAATTGCTGAAAATGACCTCTACTGCCTGAAGGATGACCTTTGCGGTCTTTTCCCTGAGCGAAGTATAGACGCCTATAATGTCTACCCTGTCCCCGGGTTTAATCATGCCTCCCACGCCTGAGACGCTGTCAACCCGGAGCGCCGCTGCCACATATCCCGGAGGAATTGTTCCTGTTGTTTTGCCAGGCTCGGGCGCAAATGCCAGGGCATTTATAATCTCCCCCTGTTTTACAATGCGGGAGGTCTTCTTCCCTTTAAGCTCGTTCGGATCAACAAATACACCAGGAGGGAGGGTCTTGCTTAAAATTGTTATACGGCTGACATCATCCTGCGTGATTTCTTCTTTTTGAGGTATGTCCCTTGCGGCGATTAAGATATTCAGCCCTTCACCTGCCCTTTCAGGGCCTTTGGCTCTCATGGCAAAGAAAAAAGGCAGCGATATGATGAGGGCCGCCATAAGCCCCGCTGCCATTGATACAATTACCCTCTTTTCCAGTTTAATCTTCATTCCTATCCAAGCATAAGCTAATCTCAATGGCCTTTTCCCCCCTTTGATGCCATCCTATTAACCACTTAAAATAAGTTCACAAGGGGGGTGTTAAAAACCTCGCTAATCCTACCCAACCAATGTTACTACGGTGTTATTGCAGTCGTAATAGCGGTAAACATTGCGGTAATCTGTGTCCTCATTGTTATTACTGCTGCTGCTATCGCTGCTGCTAAAAGTCCTACAACGAGGGCGTATTCTACAGCGGTCGCCCCTTTTTCCTCCCTGAGTTTTTCCATTATTGCCGTGTATCCTCTGATGATCCTCTCCATGAATATCACCTCCTTTCTTTTTATTTTTTATTACTAATGAGTTCATTTGTAAGAAGACATAAATTTTACAAAATCTCCCCTGCCCCCTCTTTGCCAAAGAGGGGAAAAGCAAGTCCCCCTTTGAAAAAGGGGGATTGAGGGGGATTTTGAGATGGCAAATACAATGTCGTCATACTAATGTCCTCCTTAGTAAGTAAGACCTGATATATCAATTTTGTTTATAATAGCGCTTTTCTTAAAACCTGTCAACTACAAAAACAAGGCTGTGTGTGCGACAAAAAAGAAAGTAGGCAGCATCTATATCCCCCCTCCTGCAAGGGTTTATGCCCTGTGGATAGAGGATTGAGGTCGGGATGGGTCTCCTATTGGGAACGCTGCCAAATGTTTAACAGGCATGGGTTAAGGCGTTTTTCCTTTCCCATTGTGGATATGGCGCTATCCCCATAGTTGTGTCCTGGATGCACTGTTATGGAATCGTTGAGGTTTTTAAGTCTGTTCATGGTCTTTCTAAACTCGGAACCGTCTCCTCCCGGAAGGTCTGTCCTTCCGCAGCTCCCTACAAACAGCGTATCACCCGTAAAAAGGTTATCTCCCACCATAAGGCAGATAGAGCCTGGTGAATGTCCCGGAGTGTGAATAACTTCAGCGGACACCTTTCCGAGGTCTAAAGTATCTCCATCGTTCAGCTTCATATCGGCCCCTGGAGGGAAGAAGTGTCTCAGGTATTTTGCCTCTGCCTCGTGAATGGCGATAACGGCGCCTGAGAGTTCCTTCATCGTTCTGTTCCCGTTCACATGGTCTTCATGGCAGTGGGTGTTTACTATGAATTTAATGGTTATCCCATCTTCTCTGGCGATTTCGTAAACCCTCTCAGGCTCCCATGAAGGGTCAATAACCATCCCTTCCCCTGTATCCGGGTCTCCGATGATATATGCAAAGTTGAGCATTCCGCCGACCTCAACCTGTTTAATAATCATGTCTCCTCCCTTTCTGGGGTTTCCTGAGTTTTTCTCAAGTGGTATTTAAATCTATCGTAGAAACAGGGCTTTAGCCCAATTAGGAAACTCCAGTGACATTACCTGTTGATTTTCAGACAGAAGTATATAAAATAAAGAACGTTTGCGCAAATATATTCTGGAGGTGACGGTTGAGAGATTCGAGGGTCGAAAAACTTGCAGATATCCTGGTCAACTACTCTGCAAAGATAAAAAAAGGGGACACAGTCCTTATAAGAGGCGATGAGCTTGGCAAGCCCCTGGTCCTTGAGGTTTAGAGAAAGGCGCTGGAGGCAGGCGGGAACCCGCTGACAAGTCTGACCTTTGAAGAGATGAACAAGATATTTTACGACTGCGCATCGGAGGAGCAGCTTTCCCATACCTCCAGAATAAGGCTTTATGAGGCAAAGAACTGTGATGCGGCAATCATTATCCATGCCCCTGCCAACAGCAAGGCGTTAAGCGCCGTAGACCCTTCAAAGATGAGCATGAAGAGCAAGGCAAATAAAGCTGTAAGTGAGATCATAGTGAACAAGAAGAGGTGGGTGCTCGCCAACTATCCCACCCAGGCACTTGCGCAGGATGCAGAGATGTCTCTCGATGAGTACGAAGAATTTCTGTTCAGCGCAACAAACCTTGACTGGGCAAAGGTAGACAGGGAGCAGGAAGGTATAAAGAAGGTCGTTGACAGGGGGAATATGATATGTATAGTTGGAGAGGATACAGACCTGACCTTCAGCATAAAGGGAAGGAAGGGGATAAAGTGCTCGGGGAGCTGCAATATGCCTGACGGCGAGATATTCTATGCGCCTGTTGAAAACTCCGCAAACGGTCATATATATTATGAATTCCCGGCCATACACGGCGGTAAAGAGGTTTCCGGGATACGCCTCGGATTCGAGAAGGGGAAGGTAGTGAAGGCCACTGCTGAAAAGAACGAGGAGTATCTCTTTGCAATGCTGGACACTGACAAGGGGGCCAGGTTTATTGGAGAATTCGGAATAGGGACTAATTACGGAATCAAGAAATTTACGAAGGACATCCTCTTTGATGAAAAGATTGGGGGCACTATTCACCTTGCCCTCGGACGGTCTTACAAGGAGTCCGGAGGGAAGAACGACTCCGCCGTCCACTGGGATATGATCAAAGACCTGAGGGACAGGGGAGCGATATATCTGGACGGGAAAAGGATTCAGGAGAACGGGAAGTTTCTGATTTAGCAGGGGCAATCCGGCGGGTTGCCCTATTTGGGCGAGGCGCCGCCTCGCCCTTACAATACCGGGGTTTATATGCGAATTCTTGTTGTTGAAGACGAAAAGAAGGTTGCCTCCTTGTTAAAGATGGGGCTCCAGGAGGAAAGCTACGCAGTTGATGTTTCTTATGATGGAGAAGAGGGGGGGGTTCTGGCAGAAACAAACCCTTATGACCTGATTATTCTTGACATCATGTTGCCGAAAAAGAGCGGGCTTTCCGTCCTCCTGGGACTTCGGGACAAGGGGATAAACACGCCTGTGCTCCTTCTGACTGCCAGAGGGACTGTTGAGGATAAGGTTGAAGGGTTGAATGCAGGGGCAGATGATTATCTTTCAAAACCTTTTATGTTTTCCGAACTCCTGGCAAGGGTCAGAAGCTTGTTAAGGAGAGGTTGAGAGAAGTCGCCGGTATTGAAGTTTGCAGACCTGACCATGGACCCCGTGACCCGAAAGGTAACAAGGAGCGGGGTTGATATTATGCTCACAAGCAAGGAGTATTCGCTGCTTGACTACTTTTTGCGCCGACCGAATCAGGTGTTAACCAGGACCATGATCTCAGAGCATGTCTGGGAGTCAGATTTCGATGCCGTGACCAATGTCATCGACGTTTATGTAAAACACCTTCGCAACAAGATAGATAAGGAATTTGAAAAGAAGCTTATCCACACCGTCTGGGGTGTGGGTTATATATTAAAGGAATAAAATGGCACGCTCCA